>CAZPJF010000161.1:0-7974 GCA_964586095.1 uncultured Gemmatimonas sp.
CGATGGCCTGCTACGAGGAGGCGCTCAGCTACGGCAAGAACCGCGTCATGTTCGGGCGCCCCATCGCCGGCTTCCAGATCCAGCAGGTGCGGCTCGCCGACATGCTCACCGAGATCACCAAGGGCCAGCTCCTCTCGCTGCACCTGGGCCGCATGAAGGACGCCGGGACCTTCACGCCCCAGCAGGTCTCCCTCGCCAAGCGCAACAACGTCGACATCGCCACCGACGTCGCGCGCGAGGCGCGCCGCCTCCTGGGCGGCGTGGGGATCGTTGCCGAGTACGGCGCGATGCGCCACATGGCCAACCTGGAGAGCGTGTACACGTACGAGGGCACCCACGACGTGCACTCGCTCATCCTCGGGCAGGCGGTCACCGGGATGAGCGCGTTCAGCGGCTGAGTCCGCGCCAGAGCCACGGCGTGAGCGCGAGCGCCGCGAGCACCAACGGCCAGAGCTCGCCGCGCCAGAGGGCATAGTGCCCGGCGAGCTGGCGGACCGACTGCCCCCCCGCGACCCCGATCGCGAACTCGTACGCGACGGTGAGCAGGACGAGCAGCGCGCCCATCGCCGCGAGCTGCGCCGTGGTCGCCGTCGCCGGGACGCGGAAGAGCCACCGCGTCACCAGCAGGATGATCGCGATCCCTGACGCGACACTGAGCGCCTCGGCGGTCCGATCGCCGACGAGACGCTTCAGGCCGAACTCGCGCAGGGCGCCGTTCACCGGCATCAGGACGGCGAGCAAGAGCCAGGTGAGGAGCAGGCGTGTGTACGACATGGGCCTCCCGGACGGCGCGCTTCGATGGCCCGGCTGGCGCACGACACGGGCCCGTCACGCCGGCGCATACCATATCTGCGCGCGGGTGCGGCCGCGCGAAGTCGGGCGACTGCCGCATCGCGGGTGCGGGGACCCCCGTCCGCCTCGCGCCGGTCTTGACAACGTCCCTTCGCACCCTCACTGTACTGGTACACCAGTACAGCAAAAACCCGACTGTGGTCGGGAGGGGCAACGGTCGGCTCTCGTTCGGTGCTCCAATCGCGGGAGCGCGGAGGCCGACGCGGGTCGAGCGCCAGGTGGCGCGCGACCCGTGCACGATGGCGGCGACGTCCCGGCGCGACAGGTTCTTGGAAGGGGTCCTGCCGCGCCGGGGCGTTGTCCGTCGAACGGCTCGCGATCGCGGTCCGCGATCGCGGACCCGCGAACGGCGTCGCGAGTCAGACCCGCGCGCGCCCGTAGCGCTCCTGCATCCGCGCGCGCACCCACATCGGCATGTGCCGCAGGGCGAACACCACCGCCCGGTAGCGCTTTCCCGGGATCACGACCGTGGGGCCGTCGCCGAAGGCCGCCTGCAGCGACTCGCGCACCACGCGGTCGGCGGTGAGCCACGCCCAGCTCGGGATGCCCTTGGACTTGTCGACCTGCATCCGGTCGTGGAACTCGGTGTGCGTGAAGCCGGGGCAGAGGGCCTGCACCTGCACGCCGGTCCCCTGGAGCTCCATGGCCAGCGCCTCCATGAAGACCCGCTGGTACGCCTTGGTCGCGCAGTAGTTCACGTTCCCCGGGCTCGCGGTGAACGACGCGACGGACGCGACCGTGATGATGCGGCCCTCCCGGCGCTCGATCATGCCGGGGAGGACGGCGCGGGTGAGCAGCATCGGCGCCATCACGTGCAGCTCCAGCATCGTCGCCTGCTCGCCGACCGGCCGCGTGCCGAACCGTCCCTTGGTGCCGAAGCCGGCGTTGTTCACGAGCACCATGACCCGCTCGTTGGTGCGCAGGTATTCCGCCAGGGTGCGCATCCCGTCGTCGCGCGAGAGGTCCGCGGGCCAGGCCTTGGCGTCGACGCCGTGCGCGGCGGCGAGCTCCGCGGCGAGCGCCTGCAGGCGCTCCGCATCCCGCGCCACCAGGAGGAGGTCGAACCCGCGCTCGGCGAGTTGCCGGGAGAACTCGCGACCGAGTCCGGCGGAGGCACCGGTCACGACGGCGAGCGGGCGGGAGGGGACGAGGTCGGTCATCGCGGGTGGTCTGGACGGGAGGACACGGGACAGCCGCGCCGGCGGCCGCGGGCGCGCCGCCCGGCAGCACTGGTCGTCGGCGCCGTGGAATCTAGCTTTCCGTGGCCATGGGCATCATCCAAGCCTCGATCCCGCTCTTCTTCGTGCTGATCGCGCTCGAGCTCGCGTGGAGCCAGCGCACGGGGCGGCGGGCGCTCCGCCTCAACGACTCGCTGAGCGACCTGAGCTGCGGCATCCTGAGCCAGCTCGCCGGGATCTTCACCAAGCTCTTCACCATCGGGATCTTCATCTGGGTCGCCGAGCACTGGGCGATCCAGCGGTTCCTGCCGGTGGTCCCCGCCTGGCCGGAGCGGGCGCCGTTCCTCGGCGCGGCGTCCTTCCCCTGGTTCACGGTGGACCTCGCCGCGCTGCTCGCGTGGAGCGCGGTCTTCGTGCTCGTCGATCTCTGCTACTACTTCTCGCACCGCTACGCGCACGAGGTGAACCTCCTCTGGGCGGGCCACGTGGTGCACCACTCGAGCGAGGAGTACAACCTCCCGGTCGCGCTGCGGCAGAGCGCGCTCCACGGCCTCATGAGCTGGGTCTTCTACGTCCCGCTGGCGCTCGCCGGCGTGCCGTGGCGGATGTTCGTCACCTGCAACGCGCTCAACCTCGTCTACCAGTTCTGGATCCACACGCGCGCGGTGGGGCGGATGGGACGGATCACCGAGTGGGTGATGAACACGCCGAGCCATCATCGCGTGCACCACGGCGTGAACCCCAAGTACCAGGACCGGAATTACGCGGGCGTGTTCATCGTGTGGGACCGATGGTTCGGCACGTTCCAGATCGAGGAGGAGGAGCCGGTGTACGGCATCACCACGCCGCTGCGCTCCTGGAACCCGCTGTGGGCGAACGTGCATGTGTTCGTGAGGATCGCGCGGGATGCGTGGCGGGCGCGGCGCTGGCGCGACCGGCTGCGGATCGTCTTCGGCCGGCCCGGCTGGCGGCCCCCCGAGCTGGGCGAGGTGGAGCGCCCGCGGGAGGTCTCGGCGGCCACCTTCGAGAAGTACGACCCGCCGGTGCCGGCACCGCTCGCGTGGTACGCGTTCGCGCAGTTCGTCACGGCCCTCGTGGCGGCCTTCCTGCTGCTCGGCCGGGCGGACACGATCCCCGTCGCCACGGCGGCCGTGCCGGCCTTCTTCATCGCGCTCGCGCTGGCCGGCGTGGGCGGCGTGTTCGAGCGGGCGCGATGGGCGCGTGCGCTCGAGACGGCGCGGCTGGTCACCACCGGCGTCGTCTGCGCCGCGCTGCTCTGGACGGGCCTTGCCCCCGGCGTCGTGGCGTGGGGCGGGGTGCTCTTCTGCGGCGTGTCGCTCGCGGTGCTGTGGGCGTGCCGCGCCGAGCTCACGCGCACGGAGATGGCGCCGCTCATGTAGCGGAGGAAGGCCGAAAGTTGAAGGTGGAATGGTCCCACCCTTCAACTTTCATCCTCCATCCTCCGTCGATAAATTCCCGTGCCTGTCCCCCACTGAGGACCCCAGTGAAGCTCGCCGTCTGCATCAAGCGCGTCCCCGACATGGACGTCCGCTTCAAGATCGCCCCCTCCGGCAAGGCCGTCGACGAGACGGGGCTCAAGTTCGACATCTCCGACTTCGACGGGTACGCCGTCGAGGCCGCGCTCCAGATCAAGGAGAAGCTCAACGCCGGCGAGGTCGTCGTGATCTCGCTCGGTCCCGACGTCGTGCAGGAGACCCTCCGCAAGGCGATGTCGATGGGCGCCGACCGAGCGGTCCAGCTCAAGGCCGACGCCGTGCCGGCCGATTCCTTCGCCATCGCCTCCGCGCTCGCCGCCGAGCTGAAGGACGGCGGATACGACCTCATCCTGTTCGGCCGCATGTCGATCGACACCGCGCATGGCGCGACGGGCGCGATCGTCGCCGAGCTGCTGGGGCTGCCGGTGGTGAACGCGATCAGCAAGCTCGAGTTCGACGGCCGCACCGCGAAGATGCGCCGCGAGCTCGAGGGGGCGTACGAGCTGGTCGAGTGCGCCCTCCCCGCCGTGGTCACGATCGACGAGGGCATCGCGCGGCCGCGCTACCCGTCGCTCAAGGGGATCATGGCCGCCAAGAAGAAGCCGCTCGAGACCAAGCCGGCGCAGCTCCCGGCCTCGCGCCTCGCGCTCGACGCGATGGCGCTCCCGCCCGAGCGCGCCGCGGGCCGCATCATCGGCGAGGGGCCGGCGGTCGTGCCCGAGCTCGTCCGACTCCTCAAGGAAGAAGCCAAGGTCCTCTGATGTCGAACCACGTCCTCGCATTCGCCGAGTCGCGCGGCGGCGACCTCCGCCGCGCCGCCCTCGAAGCCGTCGCTGCCGCCCGCGTGATCGCGGACGCCCGCGGCGGGTCGGTCCACGCGATCCTCTTCGGCGCGCCCGGCATCGGCCAGCACGCGGCGCGGCTCGGCGCCCACGGCGCCGATGCGGTGCTCGTGGTGGAGCATGCGGGCTTCGCGCAGAACAACCCCGAGGCGGTCGTCGCGACGATCGCCGCCAGGCTCGCCGGCTACGGCGCCTTCGTCTGCGCCGCGAGCGCGACGGGAAAGGACCTCGCGCCGCGCGTCGCCGCCAAGGCCGGTGTCCCCGTCGCCTCCGACGTCACCGCGCTCACGGTGCACGGCGGCGCGATCGGCGTCACGCACCCGGGCTACACGGGCAAGATCCTGCAGATGCTCACCCTCACCGCCACGCCGGCGGTGGTGAGCGTGCGGCCGGGCGCCTTCCTGCCGAAGGAGAGCGCCAAGGCGGGCACCGTCGAGGCCGTCGCCCCCGCGGCGGACCCGGGCGCGAGCCGCGTGAAGGTGACGGAGACCGCCGCCGGCAACGCCGCCAAGCTCGACCTGGGCGAGGCGCCGGTGATCGTCTCCGGCGGCCGCGGGCTCAAGGAGGCGGCGAACTTCAGGCTCGTCGAGGAGCTGGCCGCCGCCTTCGGCAACGCGGCCGTCGGCGCGACGCGCGCGGTGACCGACGACGGCTGGCGTCCGCACTCGGACCAGATCGGCCAGACCGGCCGGCTCGTCTCCCCCGACCTCTACGTCGCGTGCGGCATCTCGGGCGCGATCCAGCACCTGGCGGGCATGCGCACCTCCAAGACGATCGTCGCGATCAACAAGGACAAGGAGGCGCCGATCTTCAAGGTCGCCGACTACGGCGTGGTCGGCGACGTGCTGGAGATCCTGCCGGTGCTCACGGCCGAGGTGCGGAAGGCCAAGGCGCAGTAGGCGCGCCGGCCGGGGGGTCTCGACGGGGACGGGGCGCCGGCGCCCCGTCCCCGTCGTCGTCAGCGCCCGAGGCGCGCCTCCTCGGGATAGGGCCGCACGTCGGGCACGGCCCCCCGGCGCAACTCCTCCTGCCGCGCGCGCCACCAGCCCGCGGTGACGAGGTCGCCGTGCATCGCGAGGAAGAGCGCGCGGTCGCGGCCGGGCGGGAACAGGAACGCCGGCCACTCGGCCGGGAAGACGTCGTTCGGCCCCACCGAGAACCAGGGCTCGGCCGCGAGCTCGTCGTCGGGGTCGCGCGGCGCGACCGGCTCGCGGAACTGCACGTCGGTGAGCAGCGCGACCTCGTCGTAGTCGTAGAAGACCACCCGGCCGGCGCGCGTCACGCCGAAGTTCTTGCAGAAGAGGTCGCCCGGGAAGATCCCGGCCCCCGCGAGCTCGCGGATCGCGTTGCCGTACTCCGCGATCGCCGGCCGCGCGCGCGCCTCGTCCGCCGCGCGCAGGAAGAGGTCGAGCGGCGTGGTGCGCGCCTCGATGTAGAGATGCTTCACGATCAGCCGGTCGCCGTCGCGCGTGACCAGCGAGGCGCAGGCCGTCTCCAGCTCCCGGAGCAGCGCCGGGTCGAACCGCTCCAGCGGGAACGCGACGTCCGAGTACTCGAGCGTGTCGGCCATCCGCCCGGCGCGGTCGCGGTGCTTCACGAGCCGGTACTGGCGGCGCACGTCGGCGTGCGTGGACTGCTTGGGCGCGCCGAAGGCGTCGCGCAGCAGCTTGAACACGCACGGGAACGACGGGAGCGTGAAGACGACCATCACGAGCCCGCGCACGCCGGGTGCCTCGACGAAGCGGTCGGAGGCGTGCGCCAGGTGCGCCTGCAGGTCGCGGTAGAACAGCGTCTTCCCCTGCTTCTGCAGCCCGACCGCGGTGTACAGCTCCGCCGCCGCGCGCGACGGCATGAGGCGCCTGAGGAACGCGATCGTGGCCGCGGGCGCGTCCATCTCCACCATGAAGTAGCTGCGCGCGAGGCTGAAGAGCATGTCCAGCCGCGGGGTGCCGACCAGCAGCGCGGCGATGACGAGCGCGCCGCCGCCGTCGGCGTGCCGGATCGCCAGCGCGACCGGGTGCGACTGGTCGCCGTTCACGACCCGGCCGACGACGTACGCCGCCTGCCCGCGGAAGAACGGCGCGCTCAGCACCTGCACCTGCAGGTCGAGGTGCCACTCGCGCGGGGCGGGGAACGCCGCCCGCAGCGCGCGCACCATGCGTCGCAGGTCCCGCGCGAGGTCCTCGAACGGGAGCCGGAGGTCCGTGTCCGCGACGATCGCCCGCAGCGTGGCGCGCAGCCCGCGCAGGCGTGGGTGGTACGACCGGTAGGCGGGGCGTTCGCCCTCGATGAACTCCGTGGACACCGCCGGGCGCCAGAAGATGTACTCGTTCCGGTAGTAGGTCCGTTCGAGCACGCGGCACGCGACGGAGTTGAAGAAGGTCTCCGCGAGCTCCGGCTGCCGATGGTCGTACAGCAGGTCGATGTAGGCGCGCTTGACGGCCGGCCAGGTGGGCTCGGCCGTGCGCGCCTCGGGGAAGCGCGCCGTGATGGCCGCCACCGTCTCGCGCACGCGCTCGTCGTAGAGGTCGATCCGGGCACTGTGGGCCTCGCGAACCGCCGCCCAGTCCGCCGCCTCGAACCGGTCCTGCGCCTCGGCGCACATCTTGCGGAAGATGCGGTAATGCCGGTCGAATCCCTCGAGGATCGCTCCGGCGATGCCGTTCGCGATGTCGCTGGCCGATGGCATGCCCTATCTTAGCACCCGTTCAACCCAGGAGCGGCAGGCGCATGGAGGGAACGCCCACGACCCCACCGACGCCACGGCACGGACTGGCCGTGCGTGCCGACCTCGCGGGCCGCTACGCCGACGTCCTCACGCCGCAGGCCTGGGCCGCGCTCGACGCGCTCGCGCACCTCGATGCGCACCGGCGGCGCCTGATGGACGCGCGCATCGCCCGCCGCGCGGGGCGCGCACGCGAGGGGCGCCGCATCGGGTTCCTGGACGAGGCTGCGACCATCGGCGGGACACGCCTCACCGTCGCCGACGCGCGGGCCGGCCGCTTCGACGGTGGCGAGATTCCTCCAGACCTCCGGCGCCAGTGGATCCAGGGCACCGGACCCGCCACGCGGCCGCGCGCCGACCTCGCCTCGGGGCTCCGCAACGTCGCCTACGCGCTCCTCTCGGGCGCCGACGGCTGGATGTTCGACGGCGAGGACGCGCTCGGCCAGGTCGAGACGATGTCGCTCGACAACCATCGGAACCTGGCGCTCGCGTTCGCGTCCGACCCGCGCTTCCTCGCCGTCGCCGAGCAGGTGGCCGCGGAGATGAACGCGTGGGCGCAGGGCGCGCTCGGGCACGGGATCATCGCCGACTGGCGTGCCCAGCTCGCCGTCACCACCCGGATCTACCGGGCGCGCGGCCTCCACCTGGTGGACCGCCATGTGCGCGACCGCGACGGCCGCGCGCTCTCGGCGTCGATCGTGGACGCGGCGCTCTACGTGGTGAGCAACCACGCCACCCTGCGCGGCGAGGGGCGCTCGATCGTCCTCTACCTGCCGAAGATCCAGACGGCCGAGGAGGCCGCGCTCTGGCACGAGCTGCTGGGGACGCTCGAGGCGCACCTCGGCCTGCCGCACGGGTGCATCCGGACCTACGTGCTCGTG
>CAZPJF010000162.1:0-7942 GCA_964586095.1 uncultured Gemmatimonas sp.
AGCGGCTCGCGCGCGATGCTCGAGGTGGGCGGGCAGGTGAAGATCTCGCGGCGCGAGGTGAAGGCGCTCATGGTGGTCGGCGTGCTCGCGCTGGGGAGCAACGCGGCGCTGCGCTGGCTGGTGCGGCGCGTGAAGGCGCGGCCGTTCACGCTCGCGCCGTCCACTGGATGACGCGGCGGCGCCCCGGCGGCGGCGCGCCGCGCTGACGATGCCGCACTCGGCGCAGCCGGCGCACGCGCCGGGCGAGTTCCGTGGCGTCTTCCGCGACGACGCCCTCGCGTGCGCGGTCTACGCCGAGGCCGCGGGCGTGGGCCGCATCGTGCCGCGCGCGGTGGCCGTGCCCGCCGACGCGGACGACGTGCAGGCGCTCGTGCGCTGGGCGGCCGCGAAGGGCGTGCCGCTCATCGCGCGCGGCTCCGGCAGTTCGATGGCCGGCGGGGCGATCGGCGACGGCGTGATCGTCGACCTCGCGCGGCTCGACGCGCTCGCGGCGCCCGACGTGCAGCGCGGCCGCGTGGTCGCCGGCGCGGCCGTCGTGCGGGACCGCCTGCAGCAGGCCGTGCTGCGGCACGGCCTCGCCTTCCCGGTGGACCCGTCGAGCAGCGGCTTCGCCACGCTCGGCGGGATGATCGCGACGCACGCCGCCGGCTCGCGCACCGTGCGCTACGGGCCGTTGCGCGATTGGGTGGAGGCGCTCGAGTGCGTCTTCGCCGACGGCACGCGCGCGTGGGTCCGGCGCGGCGCGGACGGCGGTGCGCGCCCCGAGGTGGCCGCGCTCGGGCGCTTCCTCGCCGACGTCGCTCCCGCGGTGCGCGCTGCCCCGCTCGACGCGTTGCGGCATGCGGGCGTCCGCAAGGAGTCGTCCGGCTACGCGCTCGCGCGCTGGCGCGAGTCGGGGGACCTCGTGGACCTGCTCATCGGGAGCGAGGGGACGCTCGCGGTCGTGACGGCGGCGGAGCTGCGCCTGACGAGGCTCCCCGCCGCGACGGCGAGCCTCCTCGCGGGCTTCCCGGACCTCGAGGGCGCGGCGGGAGCGGCCGTCCGCCTCGCGGACGCGGGGGTGAGCGCGGTCGAGCTGCTCGACCGCTCCTTCCTCGAGATCGCGGGCAGCACCGGGCGCTCCCTCGGCCTGCCGGCGGGGCTCGAGGCGGTGCTCCTCGTGGAAGTGGAGATGCAGGCCGAGGACAACGCGCGGCGCCGCGTGCGCGAGCTCGCGGGGTGGTGCGAGGCGGGCGGGGCGACGCATGTGGAGACGGCGATGGGCCCCGACGACGAGGTGCGGCTCTGGCGGCTGCGGCACGCCGCGAGCCCGATCCTCAACGAGCTCGCGCCGCGCTGGCAGAGCCTGCAGCTCATCGAGGATGGCTGCGTGCCGCCCGCGCGCTTCGCCGAGTACGTGCGCGAGGTGCGGGCCGCGCTGGCGCGGCAGCGGTTCCGCGGCGTGATCTTCGGGCACGCGGGCGACGCGCACGCGCATGTGAACGTGCTCGCGGACGTGGGCGAGCCGGACTGGCGCGCGCGCTGCGAGCGGCTGCTCGACGAGGTCACCGCGCTCGTCGCGCGCCTCGGCGGCACGCTCGCCGGGGAGCACGGCGACGGGCGGCTCCGCACGCCGCTGCTCGCGCGCACCTGGTCCCCGGAGGCGCGCGCGCTGTTCGCGGCGACCAAGGCGGCCTTCGATCCCGCGGGGATCCTCAACCCCGGCGTGAAGGTGCCGATCGCCGGCGCGCGGCCCCTCGAGGCGGTGAAGTACGATCCCGCGCTGCCGCCGCTGCCCGCCGCGGCACGCGCGGCGCTCGACCTCGTCACGCGCGAGAGGGCGTGGGCGCGGCACCGGCTGGACCTGCTGCCGCCCACCGAGCAGCGATAGGTTTGTGGGGTCCGACGTTCCCGCGACGACCACCGCGACCCCCGCCACCAGCCCGATGCCGCACTTCCACACCGCTCCGCAGGTCAGCGTCCTCGCCCGTCCCAGCTTCGCCGAACCCGCGCACCTGCCGGTGCAGTGGATGGGCGAGGGGACCGATGGTGAGCGGCTGGCCGAGTTCGCGGGACGGCTCTGCTACATGAGCCAGAAGAACCCCGCGCACCGCACGACGCGCGACTACCTGGAGAACATCAAGAAGCAGGGCCACGGTTCGGTGCTCGAGCACGCGAACTACTCGCTCCTGCTCGAGGGCGTGAGCCGCTCGCTGACGCACGAGCTCGTGCGGCACCGCGCCGGGTTCGCGTACTCGCAGCTCTCGCAGCGCTACGTGGACGAGAGCGACGCGGCCTTCGTGGTGCCGCCGGCGATCATCGGCGACGAGACGCTGGAGGCGGCGTGGCGCGCGCAGGTGGAGGGCGCGCAGGCGACCTACGTGGCGCTGGTCGAGAAGCTCATGGACCGCTACAAGTGGGTGGACGACAAGGTCCACCGCCGGAAGATGGCGCGCGAGGCGGCGCGCGGCGTGCTCCCCAACTCCACCGAGACCAAGATCGTGGTCACCGCCAACGCCCGCGGCTGGCGCACGATGCTCGAGCTCCGGTCCAGCGAGGGCGCCGAGTTCGAGATCCGGCGGATGGCGGTCGCGGTGCTGCGCGTGATGCAGCGCGAGGCGCCGGCCTTCTTCTCGGACTTCGAGATCTACGTCGCGCCCGATCGCGCGGAGGCGGCGCGCATCGGATACCACAAGGTGTGAACGGCGGCGACGCCCGCGACGCCGCAGGGGCGCCGTCCTCCCCGGACGGCGCCCTTTCGCGTGCGGGACCCAGGGGCCCCGAGGTCACCGTCCACCGGATCGCGCTCGACGCCACGCGTCCGCCCGACGCACGCGCGGTGGCCGAGCTGTCCGACGCGGAGCGCGCCCGCGCGGCGCGCTTCGCCTCGACCGCGCTGCGCGACCGCTGGCTCTGGGGGCACGTGGCGCTCCGGCGGATCCTCGCCCGCGCGCTCGACGTCGCGCCGGCGCGTGTCGCGTACGGCACGGGTGAGTCCGGCAAGCCGTTCCTCGCCGCGCCAAGCGGCACGGGGATCGAGTTCAGCTACTCCGATTCGGGTGACCTCGCGCTCGTGGCACTGAGCACCGGCGGACCCGTGGGCGTGGACGTGGAGGCATGCCGGCCGCGGCGCGACGTCGAGGCGATCGCGGCCTCGCACTTCGCCCCGGCGGAGCGGGAGGCGCTGCGCGCGTTGCCCGAGGCGGAGCGGCTCTCGGCGTTCTACCGGATCTGGACGCGGAAGGAGGCGTACCTCAAGGCGCTCGGCGTGGGGTTGAGCCATGGACTCGGACGGTTCGTGGTCACGCACACGGAGGCCGACGCGCACTTGGTGAGCGTTGTCGGCGGCAGCCGAGGGACGGCGCCGATGTGGTTGCGGTCCGTGGCGGTCCCGGCGGGGTATGCGGCAGCCGTCGCGCACGCCACGCGCGCCACGCCGCGCATCGCCGACTGGGTGGACGGGTAGCGATCGGCTACGGACGCACGCCGGTGGGCACGTTGCGGTTCTGCACGGTGCCGTCGCCGAGCTGCCCCACGCCGTTCTGCCCCCAGCAGAACGCGCGCCCCGCATCGCGCACGGCGCAGGAATGGAACGTGCCGGCATCCAGGAGGTCCCAGGTGAACCCGCCGGTCACGGCGACGGGCGCGAGCGCGGCGGCGCTGCCGCCGTCCCCCAGCTGCCCGCTGTCGTTCTGCCCCCAGCAGTAGAGCAGGCCGGCGGTCGTGCGGCCGCAGGTGAACGTGCCGCCGGCGCTGAGCGAGGCGAAGGTGAGGCCGCCGACGACGGCGGTCGGGACGGTGCGGATGGAGGTCGCGGTGCCATCGCCCAGCCGCCCGGTGTTCGTCGGGTTCGTCCCGTTGGCGCCCCAGCAGAGCGCAGCGCCGCTCGTCGTGATCCCGCAGGTGTGCTCATTCGCTGCCGTGAGGTGCGTGAACGTGTGGCCGCCCAGGACCGCGGTGGGGATGATGCGATTGGTCCCCGCGCCCGAGGTGCCGTCGCCGACCTGCCCACCCGTGTTCAGGCCCCAGCAGTACGCCGCCCCCGTGGCGGTGAGGCCGCAGGTGTGGTTCCCCCCGAGGGCGAGCGAACTGAACGCGAGGCCGCCGAAGACCAGCACGGGGATCGAGCGGGGGTCCGTCGAGTTGTCTCCGAGCTGGCCGCTGGCGTTGAGCCCCCAGCAGTATGCCGTCCCCGTGCCCGTGAGGCCGCAGGTGTGCGTGCCGCCCGCGTGGATCGACGCGAACTGGATCCCGCCGCTCACCGCGACGGGCGCGAACCGGTTGGTCGTCGACGCATCGCCGAGCCGTCCGTTGCTGTTGCTGCCCCAGCAGTGCGCCAGGCCGGTGCCCGTGAGCGCACAGGTGTGCAGGAAGCCCGCCGTGAGCTGCGCGTACTGCGTCGTGCCCTTCACGCGCACCGGCGTGAGGCGCTGCACGAGCGAGCTGTCCCCGAGTTGTCCCTCGGCGTTGCGTCCCCAGCAGAAGACGAGGCTCGCCTCGGTGAGCCCGCAGCCGTGCTGCTGCCCGCTCGCGATCGCCGTGACGATGAGCCCGCGCGAGACGGTGATCGCCGCGGTGCCCGCCACCCCCTCGCTGGTCGCGGTGATCGTCACCGTGCCCACCGCGTTCGACGTCACCAGGCCGGTGGCCAGGTCGACCGCGGCCACCGTCGCGTCCGAACTGCTCCACGTCACCACGCGCCCGGTGAGGATCGCGCCCGTCCGGTCGCGCAGCACCGTGCCGAGGGGCAGCGTCTCCCCCACGAGCATCCCCGCGGTCGCCGGCACGACCTCCACGCTGTCCACCGGCACCGGGACGACCGTGACGAACGCGGTGTCGCCCACGGGTGCGCCCCCCACGCCGGGCGTCGTCGCGACGATCCCCGCCGTGCCGAGCGCGATGCCGCGCACCATGCCGCTGCCGCTCACGGTCGCCACCGTGGCGTTCAGCGAACTCCAGGCGATCGGCCGCCCCGGCAGCGCGACCCCGCCCGCGTCGCGCGCCTCGGCCGCGAGCGCGACCGAGTCCGCCACCTCCACCGTGTCGACGCCCGGCGTGATGACGACGCTCGCGGGATCGGGCGGGGAGATGAGCACGGTGTACTGCCGCTCGCGCTGCTGCGACCCGCTCGTCACCAGGACCGTGAACGTCGCGGTGCCGGCGGCGGACGGTGTGCCGTCGAGCACCCCGCCGGCCGAGAGCGCGAGGCCTGCGGGCAGCGCGCCCGTGCTCACCATCCACTCGTAGACGCCGGTCCCTCCCGTCGCGATCAGCGTTTGCGCGTACGCGTTCCCCACCGTGCCGTTGGGGAGCGTGGACGTGGTGAGCGCGAGCGCGCCCACCACCTGCACCGAGAGCGCACGCGCCGCGACCTGCGTGCCGCTCGTGACCTGCACGGTGAAGGCGCTCGCACCCGGCGTAGTGGGCGTCCCCGAGAGGACGCCGCTCGCGAGCAGCGTGAGCCCCGCCGGGAGCGCGCCGCTCTGCACGCCCCAGTTCGGCGCGCCGGTCGTGCCGGTGGCCCGAAGCGTGTCGGCGTATGGCTCGCCAACGATGCCGTCGCGGAGCTCGGCCGAGCTCACCGCCAGCGGGGGGAGCACCGTGAGGGTGAGCTCGCGCGTGCGGCGCTGCTTCCCGCTGGTCACGCGCACGGTGAACGCCGCGGTGCCGGCGACACTCGGCGTGCCGCCGAGGATCCCCGAGGCCGAGAGGGTGAGGCCGGCGGGCAGCGCGCCGGCGCTCACCGTCCAGCTGCGGGAGCGTCCGCCGCCGCTCGCCTCGAGGGTGTCGGCGAACGGCACGCCGACGATCGCGGTGCCGAAGCCGCCGGTGAGCACCTCGAGCCGGGGCGCCGTCGGGCCGTCGCCGCGGCAGGCGACGAGGGCCACGAGGAGCGCCGCGGCGCGGCACCGGGCGCGCCACCGCGGCCCGCGCGTGCCACGCCGCATCGCGTGTGACCGCATCCGCGCCGCGCGCGCGACCCGGGCCGTCACCCTACTCGGCCTCCTTCTCCCGTCCCCGCACCGGCACCTTCTGCGCGGCCTCCTGCGGCATCAGCTCGAACCCCTGGAACCGGTACGCCACGCTCCCGTAGCCATGCGTGATCGACTGCAGCTTGGTCGCGTACAGGTGCAGCTCCGCCATCGGCACCGTCGCGCGCACTCGCGTCCCGAGCCCGTCCTCCAGCGGCTCCGTCCCCGAGATCTGCCCCCGCCGCCCGCTCAGGTCGCCCATCACGTCGCCGAGGTACGCATCCGGCGTCGACACCTCCACCGTCATCAGCGGCTCCAGCAGCGCCGGCCGGCACCGGGGCGCGATCGTCTTGAACGCGAGGATCCCCGCCATCCGGAAGCTCGCCTCGTTCGAGTCGACCGAGTGGTACGACCCGTCGAAGCACTCCACCGCGAAGTCCACCACCGGATAGCCGGCGAGCACGCCGCGCTCGGCCGCCTCCTGCACCCCCTTGTCCACCGCGGGGATGTACTGCCGGGGGATCACACCGCCCGAGATCCGGTCGATGAACTCGTAGCCGGCGCCGCGCTGGCGCGGCTTGATGCGGATCCAGCAGTCGCCGAACTGGCCCTTGCCGCCGGTCTGCTTCTTGTGGCGCCCCTGCCCCTCGCCGTTGCCGAGGAGCGTCTCACGATAGGGGATGGCCGGCGGCCGCAGCGCCGCCTTCACGCCGAACTGGCGCTCCAGCCGCTGCAGCGCCACGTCGAGGTGCCGCTCGCCGAGCCCCTCGATGATCGTCTCGTGCGTCTCGGGCTCGAAGTGCGTCTGGATCGTGGGGTCCTCGTCGTGCAGCCGGTGCAGCCCGAGCTGCAGCTTCTCCTCGTCGGCGCGCGCGGTGGCCTCGATCGCGAACCGCACCAGCGGGTCGGGGAACGGGATCGCCGGCAGGCGCACCGGATGCTCCCGGGTGCTGAGCGTGTCGTTGGTGTGCGTGCCCTTGAGCTTCGCCACGCACCCGATGTCGCCGGGGAAGAGCCGCGGGACCTCGACGCGCTCCTTCCCCTGGGGGATCGCGAGGTGCGTGAGCTTCTCCGGCGCGCCGCGCGTCGCGTTGTACACCTCGGCGCCGTTGGCCACCGTGCCGCTGAAGGTGCGGAAGTAGCTCACCTCGCCCACGTGCGGCTCGGCCGTCGTCTTGAAGACGAGCGCCGTGAACGGGTCGCCCTCGCGCGGGTGGATCTCCACGGTCTTGGCGCCCTCGGCACCCTTCAACGCGTGGATCTCCTCCATCTCGTAGGCGTTGGGCATGAGCTGCACGAGCAGGTCGAGCACCGTGCGCACGCCCCACGTGAGCTGCGACGAGCAGCAGAGGAGCGGGAAGAGCTCGGCGCGCTTCATCGCCTCCTTCATCGCGTTCATCTCCTCGTCGCCCGGGATCTCCTCGCCGTTGAAGAAGCGCTCGAGGAGCGCGTCGTCGGTGGCGGCGATCGCCTCGACCATCTCGGCGTGGTACCTCTCGAAGCGCGCCTGTTCGCCCGCCGGGATGGGGCCCTCCTCGTACTCGCCGGCCTTGGTGCCGGCCTTGAAGAGGTGGGCCTTCTTGGTGAAGAGGTTGATGATGCCCTTGAAGCCGGTGCCGGCGCCGATCGGGATCTCGACCGGGACCACCTTCGCGGTGAGCTTCGCCTTGATCGAGGCGTAGGCGGCGTCGAAGTCGGCGTTCTCCTTGTCCATCATGGCGACGACGAAGAGCACCGGGTCGTTCCGCTTCACGGCCTCGCGGAACATCCGCTCGGTGCCGACCTCGACGCCGCCCGTCGCACCGACCGTGACGAGGGCCCCGTCGGCGGCCACGAGGCCGGCGATGGCGTCGCCGGCGAAGTCCGCGTAGCCGGGGGTGTCGAGGAGGTTGAGCTTGGTCTCGCGCCATTCGGCGTGGGCGCAGCCGAGAGCGATGGAGTAGCCGTGGGCGATCTCTTCGGGCGACGTGTCGGTGAGGGTCGTCCCGTCC
>CAZPJF010000163.1:0-7890 GCA_964586095.1 uncultured Gemmatimonas sp.
CGCTCGCCGGCGACGTCGTCCCGCCGCGCGCCGCGGCGGCCTCCGCCGCCGCCTGCTCCGCCCGCGCCTTGAGCAGCTCGAACGCCGATTCGCGGTCCACCGCCTGCTCGTACACGCCCGCCACGAGCGAGCGCGCCATCACCGCCTGCCGTTCCGCCGGCGCGAGCGGCCCGATCCGCGAGCCCGGCGCGCACATCCACGCCCGCTCGGTGATCCCCGGCGTGCCCTTGGCATCGAGCAGCGAGATGAGCGCCTCGCCCACGCCGAGCTCGAGGATCGCCTTCTCCACGTCGAGCGCGGGGTTGGCGCGCATCGTCTCGGCCGTGGCGCGCACCGCCTTCTGGTCGCGCGGCGTGAAGGCGCGCAGCGCGTGCTGGATCCGGTTGCCCAGCTGCCCGAGGATCCGCTCGGGGATGTCGATCGGGTTCTGCGTCACGAAGTAGACGCCGACGCCCTTGGACCGGATGAGCCGCACCACGAGCTCCACCTTCTCGACCAGCGCCGCCGGCGCGTCGGTGAAGAGGAGGTGCGCCTCGTCGAAGAAGAACACGAGCTTGGGCTTCTCGAGGTCGCCCACCTCGGGGAGGTTCTCGAACAGCTCCGACAGGAGCCAGAGCAGGAAGCAGGCGTAGAGCCGCGGGCTCTGCATCAGCCGGTCGGCGGCGAGGATGTTCACCACCCCCTTGCCGTCGGCGGTCTGCATCAGGTCGGCGATGTCGAGCATCGGCTCGCCGAAGAAGGACGCACCCCCCTGGTCCTCGAGCTGCAGCAGCCCGCGCTGGATCGCGCCGATGCTCGCGGCCGACACGTTGCCGTACTGCGTCTTCACCTGCGCGGCGTTGTCGCCGATGAACTGCAGCATCGCGCGCAGGTCGGCGAGGTCGAGCAGGAGCAGCCCGTTGTCGTCGGCCACGCGGAAGGCGATGCTGAGCACGCCCTCCTGCGTCTCGTTCAGGTTGAGGAGCCGCGCGAGGAGCAGCGGGCCCATGTCGCTGATGGTCGCCCGCACCGGATGCCCCTGCGCGCCGAACACGTCCCAGAAGGTGACGGGGCAGCCGCCGAACTCGGGCGTGGGGAGCCCGAGCCTGGCGAGGCGCTCGGCGAGCTTGGGCGTGGCGCTCCCCGCCTCGGCGATGCCGCCGAGGTCGCCCTTCACGTCGGCGAGGAAGACGGGCACGCCGATGCGCGAGAAGCGCTCGGCGAGGACCTGCAGCGAGATCGTCTTGCCGGTGCCGGTCGCGCCGGTGATGCAGCCGTGGCGGTTGGCGAGGGCGGGGAGGAGGCCGAGGTCGTTGGCGCCGGCCTTCGCGATCACGAGGGGGTCGGTCATGGGCGGGTCATCGGGTGCGGGGCGGGCGGGTCAGCGGGTGGGACGGCGCGAGATGATCCAGTTGGCGAACCAGCTCACGCCGATGAGCATGACGACGAAGCCGAGGACGGCGGCGCCCGTCACGCCCGCGAGGACGTCGGCGCCGGCCGGATCGGCGCGCAGCATCCCGCCCGCCGCCACGGCGAGGAGCGCCGCCATCGCCGCCGTGTAGCCGGTCATCGCGCGGCGCGGCCAGCCGTCGGGCGCCTTGAAGGTGGCGCTGATGGGGATGAGCATGAACGCACAGGCCCCGGCCAGCAGGCCGAGCCCCTCGACGTCGACGAGGAACGCGGCGGCGCCGAGCGTGAACGCGAGGAGCAGCGTGCCGCCGATCCAGTTGGAGGCGCGCACCTGCTCCTCGTCGAGCACCAGCCTGCCGAACGGGTCCAGGCGGAGCAGCAGGTTGGCGAGCGGGTCGGCCGTCCAGGTGAGGAACACGAACACGAGATAGAGGACCTGGATGGGCCCGATGAAGGGTGCGAGCGCCGGGTTCGCCTGCCGCAGCGTCGTGAGCACGCGGTTGCCGATGTACCCGCCCACGATCACGCCCCACTGCGCGCGCGGCGTGAGGCGCGACATCCAGAAGAAGTACTTCAGCATCACGGCGTAGATCCACCGCTTGGCCTTGAGCGCCTCGAGGATGCCGTGTCGTGCCCACTCGTTGTCCGGCTCGAGCCGCAGCGCCTCGCGGAAGTGGTGCAGCGCGCGCTCGCGGTCGCCGGCCTCGAGCAGGGTCCAGCCGCGGTTCGCGTGGGAGACCGCGTTGTCGGGGTCGCGCGCGAGGGTCGCATCGATCGTCGCGCCCGCCTCGGCGCGGCGGCCGAGCTTGGTGAGCGCGATCGCCCGCAGGTTGTTGGCCCACACCTGCTCGGGGTCGACCTCGAGCGCGCGCTCGGCCGACGCGAGCGCGTCGGCGAAGCGCGACTCGTCCAGGTGGATCGACGCGATGAGCGCGTGCGCCTGGTCCATGTCGGGATCGAGGCCCACCGCCTCGTTCGCCGCCGCGAGCGCCTCGGCGAGCCGGTGGCGCCGGTAGAGGACCATCGCGTGGACGTAGTGCGTGAAGGGCCAGTCGGGGGCGAGCCCGATCGCGGTGCGCGCGGCCGCGGTCGCCTCGTCCCAGCGCTCGCGCTCGAGGAGCGCGAGCGCGAGCAGCGCGTGCGCCTCGGGCGCATCCGGCCGCTCGCCGACCGCGCGGCGGAACTCCCCCTCCGCCTGCTCCCAGCGCCCCTGGTGGAGGAGCAGGCGGCCGCGTTCGAGGCTCGGTTCGGTCACGCGCGGTCCCCCGTGGTGGCCCGGCGCGCGCTCATCGCGCCCCCGGCAGGTTGAGGTACTTGAGGATGTCGTCGTACAGCCCGCCCTGGTTCGCGTAGAGCGCATGGTTGCGCGCCGAGGCGAACCACTCCTTGGTGGTGGGCCGCTGCCGCTCCGCCGCCGCGAGGAGGTCCTTGGTGCGCAGCGGGGTCGGGGCGCCGGCCTTCATGGCCTCGCGGAGCTTGGCCTCGATCGCCTGCTCGACGACGGCCTTGAGGTCGGCGCCCGAGAACCCGTCGAGCTTCTTCGCGATCGCCGCGAAGTCGATCGACTCCTGCGGCTTCCTCGCGCAATGCAGGCGGAGGATCTCGGCGCGGGCGGCGGCGTCGGGCGGGGGGACGAAGAGGATGCGGTCGAACCGCCCGGGCCGCCGGAACGCCGAGTCGAGGTGCCAGGGGGCGTTGGTCGCGCCGAGGATCAGCACGCCCTCGTTGTCGGCCTGCGCGCCGTCGAGCTCGGCGAGGAACTGGTTGATGAGGTGCCGGCCCGCGCTCTGGCGCATGTCGGCGCGGCTCGCCCCGAGCGCGTCGACCTCGTCGAAGAAGAGCACGCAGGGCCGGTTGCGCCGCGCCTGCTCGAAGATCTCGTGGAGGTTGCGCTCGCTCTGCCCGATCCACATGTCGAGCACCTCGTGGATCCCCACCGCGATGAACCCGGCGCGGATCTCGCCCGCCGTGGCGCGCGCGAGGTGCGTCTTGCCGCACCCGGGCGGGCCATACATGAGGATGCCGCCGCCCGCGCGCTTGCCGTACGCCGCGTAGAGGTCGCGGTGCGTGAGCGGGTGGATGATCCGGAGCTGGATCTCCTCCTTGAGGGCGTCCATCCCGCCCACGTCCTTGAAGGAGATCGCGGACCGCTCCACCTCCACCGGCGAGGGCCCGTCCTCCTCGCCGTCCCAGCGGGCGCGGACGCGGCCGTCGACCACCTCGTCGTCCTCGGTGGCGTCGATGCCGAGCCGCGCCGCGAGCGCCGGGTCGGCCGCGAGCCGGTCCTTCTCGACGCCGCGGCGGTACTGCTTCACCGCCAGCGCCACCTCGCCGATGCCGGCGAGGAGCTGGGCGTGGAGCACGAGCGCGCGCGCCGGCGCATCGCTGCCGGTGACGAGCGTCTCGACGAGCGCGAGCGCATGGGAGTGCTTGCCCTGCGCGGTGAAGGCGCGCGCGAGCCCGAGCTTCACGGCGAGGTGCTCCGGCGCGAGCGCCAGCGCATCCCGGTACTCCTGCTCCGCCTCCGCGGCGCGCCCGCGCAGCAGCAGCGCATCGGCGAGGAGCTGCCGGATGGGGACGTTGGTCGGGGACTCGGCCGCCGCGGCGCGCAGCTGCCGCAGCGCCTCGTCGTCCGCGGGCAGGTCGCTCATCGCACCTCCCGGATGCGGCGGATCCGGTCGCCCTCGAGGATCCCGTCGACCACCTCGATCCCCCGCACGACCTCCGCCCAGACGGTGTAGTCGCGGTCGAGCCGCGCGTTGTCGCGCAGGTTGACGAACCACTGCGCGTCGCCGGTGTCGTGCCCGCGCGTGCTCATCCCCACCGTGCCGCGGGCGTGCGTCACGCCGCCCAGCTCGTCGCGCAGGTACTGGTCGAGGCCCACGTACTCGTTCGCGCCGGGGCTGCCGCCCTGGATCACGAAGTCATGCTCCACGCGGTGCCAGGTGAGGCCGTCGTAGTAGCCGCGGCGCGCGAGGTCGAGCAGGCGGGCGGCCATCATCGGCGCCGCATCGCCGCGGAGGCGGACGTCGAAGCTGCCACCACCGCTCCGCGAGTCCATCGTCACGCGCAGCGTGACCACCTTGCCGAGCGCGAGGGCCACGGCGTCGCGCGGGAGCACGACGCGCACCGGCGGCGGACGGTCGTCGCTCGCCGGCCGCCCGGCGGCCTCGAGGAGCGCGACGCGCACGTCGCGCTCGCTCGCGTTGGCGCGGCGCACCCAGCGCTCGAACGCCGCGCCGGCCGCCGGCGCGACGCGCGGATCGGGGGAGCCCTTGAGCGCCTCTGCCGCGACGCGGACCACCTGGGCCTCGCTGCGCTCGATCGCCCGCAGGTAGAGCGCGTCGTCGGCGTGGCCGCTCAGCACGCGCAGCGCCTCCAGCGCGGTCTCGGCCACGTTGGCGTCGCGGTCCTCGGCGAGGCGGCGCAGCTCGGCGGTGTCCTTCAGGATCGCCGCGGCGCGCGCGGCGTAGCGGCGGAGGTTGGGCTCGCGGTCGATCGCGAAGCGGGAGAGGTTCCACTTGGCGTCGGGGTGCCCGAGGCGCGCGGCGGCGACGAGCCCGTGCGCCGCGCCGTGCCAGGTGACGCGCCCGGTGCGGCGGCGCGAGAGGTCGGCGGGCAGCTCGCGCGTCCAGCGCAGGAAGGCCTGCGCCGTCTCCTCGTCGCGGGCGCAGCTCTCGCGGACGAGCGCCGCGGCGCGGAAGCGCACCGGCCACGCGCTGTCGCCGGCGGCGAGGCGCATCGCGTTGCAGTCGTCGCGGAGCGCGGTGAGCGCGCGGTAGCGGACGCGCCACGCGGGCTCCACCCAGGTGGGCGGCGCCGGCAGGCGCGGGAGCGAGTCGCGCGCGGCGAACTGGGGATCGCGGATGCGGCCGCGCGCGCGCTGCGCCAGGGTGCGGATCCGCGGGTCCGCGTGGGCGGCGCCCTCGGTGAGCGCCGCATCGCCGGCATCGCGACGGTCCTCGGCGAGCAGGATGCGGCCCACGAGAGCGGAGTCGGCGCGCGTCAGCGCCGGGGCGGCGCCCTGGGCGTGGAGCGCCGTGCCGCCCCGCGCGAGGGGTTCCGCCACCGGGAACGCGGGGGCGGCAGCGAGGAGCAGGGTCGCGAGCGGCAGGCGCCAGCCGCCCGGCAGTCGAAGGGTCTTCGGCATTCATGGAACGTAGGCCGGGGGACCCGCGGCGGACAGGCGGCGTCCCATGGGGCACCCCGCGCTTCCTTGACCCGCCGCGCCCTGCCACCTTTCACGCGATGCTCTTCCTCAAGTTCCTCCAGACGCTCATCAAGGCGCTGAACTCGGACGGCACCCCGGGGCAGGTGGGTACCGGGATCGCGCTCGGGCTGTGCCTCGGGCTCACGCCGCTGGTGAGCCTGCACAACCTCGTGGTCGTCGCGGTCGCGATGCTGACCATGGTCTCCTTCCCGGGCGTGATGCTCGGCTGGGCGGCCGCGGTCCCGCTCGGGTTCGCGCTCGACCCGCTGTTCGACCGCATCGGCATGGCGCTCCTGATGAACGACGCGCTCGCGCCGTTCTTCACCTGGGTCGTCAACACGCCCGTGGTCTCGCTCTCGCGGCTCAACAACTCGATCGTGCTCGGCAGCCTGGTGACCTGGCTGGTCCTCTTCGTGCCAGCCGCGTTCCTGTTCCGCGTGCTGGTCGCGCGCTACCGCGTGCACGTGTTCGCCAAGCTCCAGCAGTGGCGGCTCTTCCAGGCCATCAAGGCGTCCAAGCTGTACGGCGTCTACGAGATGTTCCGGCCATGAAGCTCATCCGATGGAAGGCGTTGCTGCCGCTCGCGGTGTTCCTCCTGCTGGTCCTCGTGGGCGTGCGGTTCTTCCTGAACCCGGCAGTGCGCCGGGGCGTGGAGGTGGGCGGGACCGCCGCGGTCGGCGCGAAGGTCGACCTCGCGCAAGCCAGGGTCGGGCTCCTCGACGGCCACGTGACCTTCCGCGGGCTGGCGGTCACCAACCCCGGCAAGCCGATGACCAACCTCCTGGAGGCCGAGGAGATCGTCTTCGACGTCGGGATCCTGCCGGCGCTCGAGGGGAAGGTCGTGATCGACACGCTCGCGGCGCGCGGGCTGCGCTTCGGCACGCCGCGCCGGACGTCCGGGGCGATCCCGCGCGCCGCCGGCGCCGCGGCGGACGACGAGCCGAGCGCGGTGCGGAAGGTGGTCGACGACTGGCTCGCGCAGGTGCGGGTGCCGCCGCTCTCGCTCAACACGCTCGCGCAGACGGTGAACGTCGACGCGATCTCCGCCGAGAGCCTCGCGACGCTGCGCGCGGCGCTCGCGGTGCGCAGCTTCACCGACACCGCGCGTGACCGCTTCACGGGCGGCCTCCGTTCGCTGGACCCGCGGCCGACGATCGATTCCGCCGAGGCGCTCGCGAAGCGGCTCCAGGGCGCGAACCTCCGCACGCTCGGCCTCGGCGGGGCACGGCAGGCGGTGACCGACGTGCGGCGCACCATCCGCGACCTCGACGCGCTCAACGACAAGCTCCGGGCCTTCGAGCGCGGCACCAAGGCCGACGCGGACACGATCGGCCTCAAGCTGCGCGCCGTGGCCGATGCGCGGACCGCCGACTACGCCTACGCGCGCTCGCTGCTGCGCCTGCCGACCTTCGACATCCCCACGATCGGCCCCCAGCTCTTCTCCGGCCTCATCGCCGAGAAGGTGGGCGAGGTGATGTACTGGGTGAACCTCGCGGAGCGGTACGTGCCGCCGGGCCTGGAACGGCAGATGAAGAAGGGGCCCGAGCGCGCGCGCGCGTCCGGGACCGATGTGCTCTTCCCGAAGGCCAAGGTCTATCCCGACTTCCTCACGCGGCTCGCCGAGCTCTCGCTCGCGATCGGCGGCGAGGGGGCGGCGGCAGGCGAGTACCAGGCGCGCATCGTGGGCGTGACGACGCAGCCGGCCGTCTACGGCGCGCCGACGCGCTTCCTCGTCTCGCGCGCGGCGGGGAAGGTGGGACCGAGCGACGTGCGCATCACCGGCTCGCTCGACCACCGCGCGTCGCCCGTGCGCGACTCGCTGGCGGCGCAGCTCAGCGGCATCCCGCTGCCCAGCATGCCGCTCGCGGGACTCGGTGCGACGGTGGGGCTGGGCACCGGCACGAGCGAGCTGCGGCTCGCGCGCGTGGGGGACGAGCTCGGCGGCCGCTGGCTGTGGCGCTCGACGACCGTGACCTGGACGCGCGACACCACGACGCAGCCGCGGGCGACGACGCCGGCGATGCGGCTGGTGGAGGACGCGCTCTGGCGCGCCGTCGCGCGGATCGACTCGGTGGAGATCGAGGCGCGCTTCACCGGCTCGGTGACGAAGCCGCAGCTCGCCGTGCGCACCAACATCGCCGACGCGGTCGCGCGCGCGCTGCAGGAGCAGCTCGGCGAGGAGGTGCGGCGCGCGGAGCAGCAGGTGCGCGCCAAGGTCGACGCGCTGGTGGACGCCAAGGTGGCCGAGGCGCGCGCCAAGGCCGACGAGATCAAGGGCCAGGCCGAACAGC
>CAZPJF010000164.1:0-7845 GCA_964586095.1 uncultured Gemmatimonas sp.
CCTCGTTGCGGAAGTCCCTGCGGGACCGCAGATTACCCGCGTTCGCGTCCTGCCGCATCGCAGGGTCCCGACGCGACTCCTGACTCCCGCCGGCTGGTCCTCGGAGACCCGCATTGATGGCTCGCTCCGCCCCGTCTGTCGCGTTCCTTGCCACCGCTGCCCTCCTCGCCGTCGCGCCGTGCGGTGCGAGCGCCCAGCGCCCCGCGCTCGCCGGCGAGAAGGCCCGAGTCGCCGATGCGGTCAAGCGCGACCTGAGCCGGCTCGCGACGCTGCAGCGCACGCACCACCAGCGCAGCAAGCTCTATGCGTCCGACGCGAAGGACCTCAACTTCACGCCCACGAGCGGCGCCGACATCGTCATCGCCTTCGCGTCCATGAACGCGTGGGCCGCGAACGCGACGCACGCCACGCTCTCGCCGGTGAAGTGCTTCGTGATCGTGTCGGCGAACGATGCGGTCGATGCCCCGACGTCGCAGCCGTTCTGCACCGACGCGGAGCCCGGCACCGCCGCGGCGCGCGTGGCGCAGGCGGGCGCGCAGCCGAGTGCCGCGCCGAGTGCCGCGCCGAGGCCGGCCACGGGCAGCGCACCGGGCACGCAGTCGAGTGCCCAACCGGGTGCCCAACCGGCTGCCGCGCCGGCCGAGCCCGCGCCGTCGAAGGCCGCTCCCGCGGTGACGCCGAACAAGGCACCGGCCCGCACCGCGCCCGCGGCCTCCGCGCGCGCGACGTCCGCGCCGACCTCCGCTCCGCCGGGCGCTCGTGCGCAGCGGACCGGCGCCTCGGCGCCGACGCCGGCGACCGGGGTCCGCATGATCACCCGCGACGCCGGCGAGGCGACGCTCGCCGAGCGCGTGGAGCCGGTGACCCCGTCGGAGTTCACGGGCGTGCTCACCGCGATGGCCCGCGAGGCCGTGGCCGTGATGGATGCGCCGCCGCCGGACGTGGTGCGCGACCCGTACGAGAGCACCCAGGAGTTCGAGGCGCGCCGCGCCCAGGCGCTCGCCGAGTACCAGCGGCGCGAGCAGGAGTACTTCCGCTCCACCAAGCGCTCGTTCGTCGTGACGCTGCCGGTGCGCGGCGTTCGCTACGACGCGGACGCGGAGATCCTCGAGTTCTCCGTGGAGGCCGTGCGGCTGCCGACCACGCGCGAGGGCCGCAGCCAGCTCACCGTGGCCTGCTTCACGCGCCCGGTCTTCTGGTGCATGCCCGACGCGGGCATGACGTACGACGCGAACGACCTGTGGAAGGTGCCGCGCGCCACCGCGCGGCAGTTCGACGTCCTGCGCACGCCGATGACGCTCACCGCCCGCTTCACCGTGGGCGGGCGCCCCGACGGCGACCGCGCGCTCGCGATCTCCCTCGTCGACCTCGAGCTCCAGGCGCGCGGCCAGACGGTGCAGCGCTGGAACGGCCGCTGAGCGCGCTCCCGCCGTGACCGTCGCCGCCCGCCCCGAGACCGCACTCGTCACGCTCGAGGACCTCCACGCGGCCCAGCGGACCCTGCACGGCGTCGCGGTGCGCACGCCCCTCCTCGCGTTCGACGCGCTCGCCGAGCGGCTCGGCGCGCCGGTGCTGGTGAAGCCGGAGATGCTGCAGCGGGGCGGCGCCTTCAAGTTCCGCGGCGCGTACACCTTCGTCGCCGGCCTCGCGCCCGAGGCGCGCGCGCGCGGCGTGATCACCGCGAGCTCGGGGAACCACGGGCAGGCGGTCGCCCTCGCCGCCAAGCTCTTCGGCGTGCCGGCCACCATCGTGATGCCCACCACCGTGCCGCGCGCCAAGAAGGACGGCGCGGTGCGGCTCGGGGCCCGCTGCTTCTACGAGGGCGTCACCACGGCGGAGCGGATGGCCAAGGCCGTGGCGATCCAGCAGGCGGAAGGTCTCACGATGGTCCCGCCCTTCGACGACGCGACGATCATCGCCGGCCAGGGCACGCTCGGCGTGGAGATCGCCGAGGACCTGCCGTCGGTGGGGACCGTGCTCGTGCCGATCGGCGGCGGCGGGCTGAGCGCCGGCGTGGCGGCGGCGATCAAGCTCCTCGCGCCCAGGGCCCGCGTCGTCGGCGTCGAGCCGGCGGGTTCGCCCAAGTACAGCCGGGCGCGCGCGGCGCACGAGCCCGTGACGATCCCCGCGAACCCCGCGGGCCTCGCCGACGGGCTGCTCGCGGTGCGCATCGGGACGCGGAACTTCCACCACCTCGAACGCTACCTCGACGACGTGGTCACCGTGCCCGACGGCGGGCTCGCCTGCGCGATGCAGTTCCTGCTCGACCGCATGAAGCTCGTGGCCGAGCCGAGCGGCGCCATCACCGTGGCGGCGCTGCTGGAGGGTCGCGTGGCGGCGCAGGGCCCCACCGTCTGCGTGCTGAGCGGCGGGAACATCGAGTGGGACGGGCTGCGCGCACTGATCGGCGACGGGGGGATGCCCGCGTGAGCATGCGGTGCCCCACCTGCGGCACGATGTACGGCGACGAGGCGCGCTTCTGCACGCGCGACGGCACGCGGCTCATCCAGTTCCAGCCGAACGCCCCGCCGCCGCCACCGCCGCCGCCCGCCTCGGGCGCGACCGCCGTGCGGGCCACCGCGGTGCGCTCCGACCAGCAGGCCAAGGCCGGCGCCGCGTCGAGCCACGCGAACATGGCGGGGAAGGTGCTCGACCGGCGCTACCACATCGTGCGCAAGGTGGGCGAGGGCGGCATGTCGTACGTCTACCTCGCGCACGACGTCGCCACGCAGGAGCGCTACGCCATCAAGATCCTCTCGCCCGCGCTCAGCAAGGACGAGAACGCGATGGCGCGCCTCAAGCGCGAGGCCGCGCTCGGCATCCGGCTCGCGCACCCCAACGTCTGCCACATCGTGCGGATGGGCGAGACCGAGGACGGGCTCGTGTACGTGGTGATGCCGTACGTCGAGGGGGAGATCCTCTCGGACCGCAACTACCGCGTGGGACGCACCACCGTGGCCGACGCGGTCAAGTTCATCGCGGAGATCGCCGACGGACTGCACGTGGCGCACCAGCTCACGATCATCCATCGCGACCTGAAGCCCGAGAACATCATGATCTGCAAGCGGCCCGACGGGACCGAGTATGCGGTCGTGATGGACTTCGGGCTCGCCAAGGAACGGAAGGCCGGCGGCGAGCTGCAGAAGCTCACCGCCACCGGGATCATCCTCGGCACCCCCGAGTTCATGAGCCCCGAACAGCTGCGCGGCAAGGCGCTCGACCCGCGCACGGACATCTACTCGCTGGCGCTCATGACGTACGAGATGCTCACCGGGAAGCTGCCGTTCGAGGGGAAGAACCAGCAGGAGATGATGATCGCGCGCCTGCGCGCGGACCCGATCCCCGCGCGGAACCGCCGGGACGACCTCCCCGAGGCGCTCGACCGCGTGCTGATGAAGGCCATGGCGCGCGCGCCCGAGGACCGGTACCAGACCGCACCCGAGTTCGCTGCCGCACTGAAGGCCGCCGCGGGCTGACCCGGCGCGGCCGTGCCCCATCCCCACCCACGGGGGAGGACCGACCGATGCGATCCCTGATCGCCGCGAGCGTGCTGCTCGCGGCCCCGTTCGCCATCCTCGACGCGCAGCAGGCGGGCGTCGACGCGCTCGACTACCGGTTCGAGCTCACGCTCCCCGAGCGCGGCCGGCTCGTGCGCGCCGGCGCGACCATCCGCTTCGCGCGCAGCGAGGGCGTCGACACGCTGCGCCTCGACCTGCGCGCGCCCATGCGCGTGACCGGCGCGGTGCTCGGGTGCGGCGGGCGCGCGGCGTCCGGTGCGGCGCCAGGTGCCGCGCCCGGTGCCTCGTCCGGTGCCGCGACCGGTGCCGCGCCAGGTGCCGCGACCGACCGCGCGGCAGCGCCGGTCGCGGTGCGCCACGTGGATGATGTGGTCCACATCCCGCTCCCGCCGCTGGCCCCCTCCACGCGCATGGTGCCCGCGAACCCCGTCCCGGTGCGTGCGGCCGCCGTCGACACGCTCTGCGCCACCGTGCGGTACGAGGGGGAACCGGCGGACGGCCTCATCATCTCCACCGACAGCGCCGGCCGCTGGCAGGCCTTCGGCGACAACTGGCCCGACCGCGGCCGGCACTGGCTCGCCGCGATCGACCACCCGTCCGACAAGGCGCGCGTCGAGTTCGTCGTCGACGCGCCGGCCACGCGCCGCGTGGTCGCCAACGGCACCCAGCGTGCGCAGGTCGACGTGCCCGGGACGCCGGCGCGCCGCCGCACCACCTGGGCGACCGCGGCGCCGATCCCCACCTACCTCATGGTGATCGCCGCCGCGCCGCTCGTGGAGCACGACCTCGGCGAGACCGCGTGCGGGCTCGCGGCCGTCGCCCGGTGCGTCCCGCAGCGGGTCTTCACCGCCCCCGAGCAGGCGCGATGGATGCCGGGCCGCTTCGCCGAGGCCGACGCGATCGTCCGGTTCTTCGCCGGGCGCGTGGCGCCGTTCCCGTACGAGCAGCTGCAGCACCTGCAGAGCAGCACGCGGTTCGGCGGGATGGAGAACGCGGGGGCGATCTTCTACAACGACGCCCTCTTCCGGAAACCCGAGGGCGTCGGCGTGGGGCTCATCGCCCACGAGGTCGCGCACCAGTGGTTCGGCGACGCGGTCACCGAGCGCGCGTGGCCGCACCTCTGGCTGTCGGAGGGCTTCGCCACCTACTTCGCGGCGCTCTACACCGAGCACGCGCGCGGCGACAGCGCCTTCCGCGCCGAGCTCGCGGGGATGCGCGAGACGATCACCGGCGCGGCCGTCGCCGCCGAGCGCCCGGTGATCGACACCGCGCAGGCCGACCTCCTCAAGCTGCTGAACGCGAACAGCTACCAGAAGGGCGGCTTCGTGCTGCACATGCTGCGGCGCGAGGTGGGGGACAGCGCGTTCTTCCAGGGGATCCGCGCCTACTACGCGGCGCGCGTCCACGGCACCGCGCTCACCGACGAGCTGCAGGCCGAACTCGAGCGCAGCGCCGGCCGCGAGCTCGGCTGGTTCTTCGACCAGTGGCTCCGGCGCCCGGGGTTCGCGGAGGTCGACGTGCGGTGGCGGCTCGAGCCCGATGGCCGCCTCACCACCGAGGTGGAGCAGGGCACGCGCTTCGCGCCGTACCGCTTCCCGCTCCTCCTCGAGGTGGTGGCGGCGGATGGCGCGCGGACCCGGCTGCGGCTCGACGTGCCGGCCGGCCGCACCTTCCGGCACACCACGCGCGAGGTCTTCGCCGGTCCGCTGCAGGCGGTGCGCGTCGACCCGGACGTGGACCTGCTCGCCGTCGTCCGGACGCCGTGAGCGCGCGCGGGGAACGGACGGCGCCGCGCGCGCGGACGCCATCGCGGCGCCGCGACTGGCGCGCGACGGTGCGACGCGCCGTGAAGTGGCCCCGGGTCGTGGCGCTGCTGTGCGGCGCCGCCATCCCGGCTGCGGCGCAGCGCGCGCTCCCGGTCGCCGCCCCCTCGCGCGCGGACTCCATGCTCGCCGCCGGCCGGCTCTTCGCCGCGGAGCAGGCGCTCTACGCGGCCGCCGATGCCGCGCCGCGCGCGAGCGCGCCGCGCGGTGCGCTGGGACGCTACCTCGCCGCGCGGGCGCGGTTCGCCATCGCCGAGGTGCTGCTGCAGGAGGCCCTGCGCTTCGGCGCCGACACCCCGAGCGTGGCGCAGGCGCTCGCGGCGATGGCGCCCTACCGGCCCGCGGTGGACCGCCGGCGGATCCCCGGCGTGCGCCTCCCCGCGCACGAGGCCGCGCGCGAGGCCGCGCGGCTCGCGCACCGCGGGGCGAGCGGAGAGGCGACCGTCCCGTTCGAGTTCGCCGCCGAGGGGCCGCTCGGCCGCTTCGCGCTGCGCGGCCCCGGCGGCGGCCGACGCGCCGTGCTGGACTCGCGGGTGCAGGGGCTCCTCCTCGCGCGCGCCGACGATGCGGCGCTCCGCCCGCAGGCGTTCGGGCCCGCGGCGGACGGCGCCCCGCTCCTCGTCCCCGAACTCTCGATCGGCGACTTCACGCTGCGCGGCGTCGAGGCGCGCGTCGACCGGAGTGTCGCTGAGGATGAGGTGCGCGTGGGGCTCGACGTGCTGTGGGCGTTCGCACCGCTCTTCGATGCCCGCGCCGGCACGATGACCATCGCCGCCGGGCGGCCGGGGCGCCCGCTCGGACCGACCGCGGTGCAGGTCCCCTTCACGCTCGCCTTCCCGGGGATGTGGCTCGTGCCCGTGGTCGGCGAGCCGCCGCTGCCGCTCTCGTCGGCGCGGGCGCGGTCGCTGCTGCGCGAGGCGCGCTGGTGGTGGGACGAGTCGCAGGCCACCCTCGTGGTGGAGCGCTGACGTGCCGAGCCTCGCCGCCCGCGCCCTCGCGCTCACGTCGCGGCTGATCGTGCGGCGCGTGCTCGATGCGCCGCGCTTCGACCTCGCCGCGGTGCGGCGGGTGATGAACGCGCGGCTGCTCCTCCCGGCGCTGCTGCCGCGCGGCTTGCAGGTCACGCCGTCGCGCGAGCCCCACCTGCCGGGCGAGTGGCTCCTGCCCGCGGATGTCGCGCCGCGGCGCACCATCCTGTACGTGCATGGCGGTGGCTTCGTCGCGGGCTCGCTCCCGGCGTTCCGTCCGCTCGCCGGCTGGATGGCGGTCCAGGCGCGCGCGCGGGTACTGTCGCTCGACTACCGCCTCGCGCCGGAGCATCCCTTCCCGGCGGCGCTCGATGACGTCGTCGCGGCCGTGCGCGCGCTCGCTGCCCTGGGGACCGACCCGCGCGCGCTCGGCATCGCCGGCGACTCGGCGGGCGGCTGCCTCGCGCTCGGCGCGCTCCTCGCGCTGCGCGAGGCCGGCGACCCGCTGCCGGGCGCGGCGGCGCTCATCTCGCCCGTGACCGACCTCGCCTCCACCGGCGAGAGCCTGCGGACCAACGCGCGCACCGAGCAGGTGCTCTCGGCGCGGCACCAGGACGAGTTCTTCCGGCGTTACGCGGGCGACCTCCCGCGCGAGCATCCGCTGCTCTCGCCGCACTACGCGGACCTGCGGGGCCTCCCGTCGCTGCTGATCCACGCGAGCGACACCGAGATCCTGTTCGACGACGCGCGGCGCCTGGTGGAGCGGGCGCGCTCGTCCGGCGTGGCGGTGGAGCTGGAGATCTGGCGCGACATGCCGCATGACTTCCATGCCGCGGTGCCGTATTCCCCCGAGGCGCGGATGGCGGTGCGGGGGATCGGGCTGTACTTCGCGCGGCGGACGGGGTGAGGGCGGCGGTTCCGTCGGCCCACGACGTGGCGCGCGGCCCCCGCGCGCGCGGCGCGCTTCACCGGCCTCGCGTCTCGAGCTCGACCATCAGGCACCGGTCCTGCACCACGTCGATCCCCGCCCGCGCGAGCCGCTCCGCCACCGCATCGTTCCGGATCCCCGACTGGAACCAGACCGCCCCCGGCCGCGCCGCGAGCAGGTCGTCGAGATGCGCGGGGAGGTGCTCCGGCCGCCGGAAGACGTCCACCAGGTCCACCCGCTCCCCGATCCCCGCCACCGTCCGGTGCGCCGGCTCGCCGAAGAGCTCGGTCATCTCCGGGTAGTAGGTCGGCACCGGGATCACGCGGAGCCCCGCGCGGCGCGCATACGCGGGTACGTAGTACGCGGGCGCCCCGGACTCGGCCGGCTTCACGCCCAGCACCGCCACCGTGCGCACCCGATCCAGCAGCGCGGTGATGGCGTCCGGGGACTCGAGGAGATGGACGCGCCAGTCCGACATGGGATGGGTGAAAACAGGCCTCCGACGGGCTAAATTCAAGGGCTGTCCAGCTCCTCCTCCGCCCGGAGATCCACCCGATGAAGATGCTCGTCCTTGGCGCCGGCCTGCAGGGCTCGGCGTGCGCATACGA
>CAZPJF010000165.1:0-7718 GCA_964586095.1 uncultured Gemmatimonas sp.
GTCTTGGTCAGGTGGTGCGGGCTCGAGAAGCGCAGGTGCTCCGCCACCTCCTCGATCGCGTAGTCGGATTCGCGCAGGAAGGCGTAGGCGCGCAGCACGCGCGCGGCGGCGATGATCTCGCGCGGCGAGGCCAGGTGCGCCCGCTCGCACTCACGGTAGATGGTGCGGCGCGAGATGTTCGCGGCCGCCGCGAGGTCGGGGACGCCGCGGAACGCCGCCGGCGTGTGGATCACGCGCTCGATCGCGCGCGCCACATCCGCCGGGAGCTGCTTCAGCTTGGGGCGCAGGCGCGCGATCAGCTGCTCCGCGAGCGCGATGCCGGGCTGCGTCTCCAGCACCCGCCGGAGCTGCCACGGGTCATCGTCGACGCCGTAGAGCACCAGGTGCTCCAGCCCCTCGCGACCGAGCTCCACCAGCGGCTTCAGCGTCCGCGCGGCGAGCGCGGAGTACACGACCATCGGAACCGAGCGGAACTGCGCGCGCAGGTCCCGGATCCGGTCCGTGCGCGGCTCCTCGGACGCGAACTGCGGGTCGACCACCATCACGTCCACCGGCTGCCGGCGGATGATGCTGTCGGCGTGATCCCAGTCGAGCGCCACGTGGAGCCGATGCGCCTCACCCACCGCGCCACGGAGGCGCGAGAGCTTCTGCGGTTCAACGCAGGCCGCGATGATCATCTCGGTGGACTCCCCAGAATCTGGACACCAACTGACACGAAAGTGTCATAAAATGACACAAACAAAAACTTAAAGAACGTCAAAATCGCCCTAGCTTCCGGACAACCTCAGCATCCCACCCCGTCCGGAGATCACCGCCATGCGCGCCATCCGCCTGCTCACCCTGCTCGCCGTGCTCGCCGCTGCCGCCACCACCTCCGCCTGCACCAATCCGACCGGTCCGGCGCCGTCGCAGGAAGAGGTCGGTTCGTCCAAGATCTGACGAGCCGAGTCAGGCGACGGCGGTCAGGGAGGCCAGCAGCTCGCGCAGGGCCTCCCCGATCTCGTCCGGCGCAGCCGACGGCTCCGGCGCGGGCGGAAGCGCCTTCGACTGCTCCACCTCGCTCACCTGGCCCAGCGCCTCCTCGGCCTGGATCAGTCGACGATTGAATCCGTGCACGGTCGCGAGCCGGATGCACTCCGCCAGCGCCGTGCGGGCCTCGGCGTACTGCCCGAAGACCGTGCAGCCGCGCCCGACGTCGAGCAGGTAGCTCACCCGGTTCACCGGCGGGAGCGGCTCGTTCGCGAGGTCGCGGCGGTACTGTTCGAACAGGACCTCGTTCCGCGTCCGGTACGCGAGGTCCATCATGTTGATCTTCGCGATCCAGCGCGTGCCCTGCGTGCGCGCGCTGGCCTCGATGATGCGGAGCGCGTCGCGCGCCGCATCGAAGGCGCCCATCTGGCTGAGGTAGCCCGCCAGGTCGGCGAGCATGCGCTCCCGGTCGTAGTCGTCCGGCGAGATCTGGAACGCGCGGAAGAGCCAGCGGATCGACCGCTCGCGCTCGCCGCGGATCCAGCCGAGACTCGCGCGGTCATGCAGCAGCAGCGCCGTGACCACCGACGAGTCGAGCGCCTCGGCCTCCTCGAGCAACTCCGAGATGGCGCCGTCGGCCGCGGGGAGGTTCCCCCGATCCCAGAGCACCTTGGCCCGGCCGAGCCTCGAGAGGATGACGCGGATCCGGTCGCGGTCCCGCGTGGCCAGCGCGCCCGCGTTGCCGTACGCCTGGTCCGCCCACTCGAACGCCCCCACGTGCCGCAGGCAGTAGCCCTGCCGCATGAACGCGTCATAGGCGAGGTCGAGATGGGCGGCGGCGTCCACGTACCGCGCGACGGTCCCGTAGACGTCCCCGGCCTGGGCGAGCAGGCCGCGCTGCTCGAGGAGCATGCCGAGCGCGTAGACCCGCGGGAGGACTGGCTGCACGTCCGGCTCCTGCAGAGCCTCGATCGCCTCGAGGATCACGCGGAGCGCGTTGCGCAGCTCGGGGTCGCTCTCGAGGCGGTCCACCGATTCGCGCGTCACCGCGTGCGACCCCGTGGTCGCGGCCGCGATCGGCGCGCCGAGCTTGGCCCACTGGTCGAGGAGGCGCAGCGTGAGGAACGCCGCCTGCGCACCAGGGTGGAGGGGGCTCGTCTCGCTCGTCTCCGCCATCGTCTCCAGGAAGGGGAGATGGCGGAGCGAAGGCTTGGGTGTGCGCGGGCGGCGGATCGGCATCAGGTTCTCCTGGGTGCCTCGAATATCGGGCAGCGGGGCACAACTGCGAGAATGCCCGTCACAGCTTGATACTATTTGGACCGGCTCCCGGCATAATGAGCCGAATCCTGGATGAAGCGCAACCCCTGACGGTCGAGGCGGTCGAGCAGGCGGGCGAGTTCATCGCCGAAGACCTGCACCCGCGGGATCCGCATGGGGTCGAACGCCGGATCGAAGGGGCTCCGTGCGGGGCCGCCGGCCACCATGAGCACGGCGTCGATCGCGTACACGCTGGTGCGGCGGGTCTTCGGGTCGGTCCAGCTCCCCTTGGCCAGGAGCGCGCGGTTCCTGGGCCAGACCCCCAGCGGCAGCGCGAGGGTGCGCATGGCGGCGCCGGTGCCGGCGGAGTCGACGGCGAGTTGGGCCCGCGCGATCTGCTCCTGGACCACCGCATCGCTCATCTTGGCCAGGTTCGCGTGCCAGAGCGTGTGGTTGCAGAGCTCGTAGCCGCGCTCGACGAGGTACCGGACCTTCCGCATCCGCCACGCCGTCTTCTGCCCCTGGATCCCCTTGTCACCGAACAGGGCGTGCCCCTGGTCGGCCGACGGCAGCACGCAGAACACCGCCCGACCCCTCCACTCCGGATGCCGTGCGGCGAACGCCTCCCACACGCCGAGCGCGGAGGTCGGGTCGACGCGGAGCGAGTCGCCCGACTCGAGGAAGCGGAACTGCCCCGGCGAGGCGTCGTCGAAGGTGATCACGACCGGCGTGGTGCCGGGGGGCACGTCGATGCGCTTCTCGACGAGCTGGCGCACGGTGATGGGGCGATAGCCGCGCGCGTGGAGCAGCTCGAGGTCCTTGGCGAACTGCTGCCAGTGCCGCCCCCACCGGCTCTCGCGCTCGCCGATGAGGTGGTACTCGAGCACCGGGATCACGCCGAGGCGATTCGGCGCGCGGGCCGCCGGCGCCGCGTCGGCGCTGCGAGGGGCGGACGGCTGCGCCGACGAGACGCAGGGCAGGATGGCGACGCACAGGGGCGCGAGCAACGAACGGAGGCGCATGCGTGGAAGCTAGCGGGCCGCGCCAGCCACCATCCGCGCGGCGCGGCCGCGCGGCGCGCGTGATCGCCCGGCGCCGGCGCGGCGCGGTCAGCCGAGCAGCCCGATCCGCTCCGGTCCGTCGAACCCGGGGAACAGCGACCCCGTGCTCGACGCGCCGAGGTGCCCGCGCACGAGCTCGCTGAACACGGAACGGAAGTCGGTGGTGAGGGCGAGGTCCCGCCCCTCGTGCAGCTGCTCGGCCTCGAGTCCGGGCCAGCGGCCATGCACGCGACCGCCGCGCACGCCGCCACCGATCACGAACATCGCACCGGCGTGGCCATGGTCGGTGCCGCCGTTGCCGTTCTGTCGCGCCATGCGGCCGAACTCGCTCATGGTGAGGATGGTGACGTCTCCCATGCGGTCGCCGAGGTCGGTGACGAGCGCGGCGATGCTGTCGGCGAAGTCGCGCAACCGGTTGGCGAGCTGTCCGGTCGCGGCGCCCTGGTTCACATGCGTGTCCCAGCCTCCCACGTCGGCGAAGGCGACCTCGAGGCCGACGTCCGCCTTGATGAGCTGCGCGATCTGCCGGAGGCGCTGGCCGAACTCGCTCCGGGGATACTCGGCGCCGTTGGCCGGCGCGTAGCGGCCGGGGTTGGCCTCGCGAAGTCGCTTGACGGCGTCGAAGGTCTCGGCGCCGGTCGCGTGGACGAGGTCGGCGCTGCCGGTGCGATACAGCGCCTCGAGGCGTTCGGTGAGGCCGCCGGCGCTGCGCACGGTGAAGGCATCGATGCTCGTCATCGCGACGGCGGGCGACGGACCCATCAGGATGCGGGGGGTCTGCGGCGTCATCGCGACGGCGCGGAACGGCGCGGACCGGCCGGCTTCGCAGGTGTCGCAGGTCGCGAGATAGCGGTTGAGCCAACCGTCCTTGGTGCCCTTCACGTCGGGGGTGCCGCTCTCCATGTAGTCCTGCGCGTCGAAGTGCGAACGGGTCGCGCTGGGGGAGCCGACCGCATGGATCGGGGCGAGGAGGCCGCGGTCATAGAGCGGCTTGAGGGGCGACAGGGCCGGATGGAGGCCGAAGAACCCGTCGAGGTCGAGCGCGCCGCCGGGGCCGGCCGCGCGGGCGGGGCGGGCGATGGCGATGCCGGGGCGGAGGCGGTAGTACACCGGGTCGCCGTGCGGGACGACCATGTTCAGCGCGTCGGCGGCCCCGCGCTGGAAGAGCGCGATGAGCACCTTGCCCTTGGCGGCGGGATGCGGGAGGGCGAACGCGGTGCGGCGCAGGAACGAGGGGGAGAGGCCCATCGTCACCAGGGCGAAGGCGCCGGACTTCACGAAGACTCTGCGCTGCATGGGATGCGGGGTGCGGGGAGGTGACGACCGATGCGGGGCGCCCGGGCGGTACGGGGTGCGGGCTACGGGCCGGATGCAGGGAAGCGCTTCTTGCTGTGGCGGCGGTGGATCTGGATGCAGGATGCGAAAGGCACGAAGGAGCGACCTGCTGGCCTGGCCGTCAGCGGCGCTGGAACTCGGGGGAGCCGATGGCGAGTCCGACGAGTTGGGCGAGGCCCTGGGATGCGGGGAGGGGTGCGTCCTCCGGCGATGCGGAGGGCTGGTGGAGGGGATTGCGGCCCGTGAGCAGGATCTCGCGCGTCTCGGGGGAGACGCGGCCGCCGAGGAATGCGGCGATGACGGCGTCGACCTGCTGCTCGCGGGAGGCGGAGATGAGCTGGTCGGCGCCGGGGAACGCGGTGGGGTGGGCGCCCGGGAGGCGCGCGGCACCCACGGCGAGGCCGAAGTTGATGCGCGCGAGGATGGCGCCGGTGCCCATCCACTCGCCGGCGACATCGGGCCAGCCGTCGGGGGTGGTCCGGCCGTAGATCGGCTGGCCGAGTTGCGCGATGACCTGCGCGGTGCGCGGGGAACGGTCGGGGGCGGCGTCGAGCGCGCGCAACGCGCTCACGACGACCTCGAACGGTGTCTTCACCTTCGCACGGAAGGCGGCCCGCGAAAAGAACTCGGGACTCGTCACGATGGTGCGGACCACCTCGCGGATGTCGCCGTCGGTGCGCGTGAAGGTGGCGGCGGCGCGGTCGACGAGGTCGGCGGGCGGCTCGTCGCTCACGAAGCGGCGCGCGAGCTTGGTGGCGAGGTGGCGCGCCGTGGCCGGATGCCGCGACACGAGGTCGAGCAGCTCCTCGCCATCCTCGATGCCGCGTCCGGGCTTGAGCCGGTGCCCGAGCACGACCTTCTCGCCGGCATCGTGCATCGCCGGATTGAAATGGAAGACGCCGGGCTCGGGGAGACGCTGCTCGACGGCGCGCGCGAGGCGGCGCTGGCCCGCGCGGCCCGTCGCGCCGGCGCGTCCGCCGGGGCGGGCGCCCGGCTGTGTCCCGGGTCGGCCGTCGCGATCCTGCATCGCGCGCTGGATCTGCTGGGCGCTCGGCGCCTGGGGCACGAACGTCCAGCCGGTGAGCGCGCGCGCGGCGTTCAGCACGTCCTGCTGGGTGTAGCCGCCGTCCACGCCGAGGGTGTGGAGCTCGAGCAGCTCGCGGCCGAAGTTCTCGTTGATGCCGCGATTCCGCTGCGCCGCGAGGCGCGGCGTCTCGAGCCGCGGGCGCCCGCTGTCCGCGGCGCTCTGCCAGTTGTCGAGGTAGAAGAGCATCGCCGGGCTCTTGGCGACGGCACCGAGCAGTTCGCGGAAGCGTCCCAGGGCGCGCGGACGGATCACCCGGTTCTCGTACTCGGGGACGGTGTAGCGCTGGATCGCGTTCTTCGCCGCGAAGATCGAGAAGTGGTTCAGCCAGAAGTCGGTGAGCACTTCCTCGAGCTGTCGCTCGGAGATGAGCGCCCGTCCGATGCGCGCGCTCTGCACCTCGGTGCTCACGCGCCGCAGGCCCTCGACGGTGCGCCGGAGAACGGCTGAGTCCTCTGGGGACAACGAGTTACGGTTCGCCGGGGCCAGGGCCTGCAGGGCCTCGTTGGGCCTCGGGTACGCCTTTTGCATTTCCGCATAGGTCAGGTCGAGGGTCTCGAACTGGCCGAGCCATGCGTCGAGGCGCGCGTCCGGGATGCGGCGGGGCTCCAGCTGCTGCGCGATGAAGGCGTCGACGCCCATCGCACGCACGCGGGCCACCTCCCCGGGTCGGGCGCCGAAGGTGAGGCGGCTCAGCACGTGCTGGACCTGCTCGTCGGCGGTCTGCTCGCGCAGCGCCGACGAGCCCATGATCGACGGAGCGAGGGGGGCCGTCGTCGCGTGGCGCGGCGCAGTGGGGGCGCACGCGGCGGCGGCCAGGGCGATGAGGACGACGAGGCGGGGCGACGGCATATGCCTGACCGACGAATCGAGGTCCTCGAAGTTAAGGCCGCCGCGGTGCGGGCGTGGTGCCCGCGCCCTCCGGCGGCCGGGGCATCATGGTGGGAGCAGGCGAAGCGGGGTCGTGCGCGGCACCGTCGTCACGGCGACGGAACGATCTTGTCTCGGCTGCTGCTCACCGCCACTGGGCAGTGACGTTCGCGTGTACCATCGGGTAGCACTCGTACCTCCCTTCACGATCCGTCGTCGGGCGGTGCGGGACCACCTTCATCGAGCGGGGCGAACGGGCAGATGCTGGATGTGACGGTACAGTGGGAACAGGGGCCCGATGGGCAGCAGCCGATCGCCCGCGTGCGTTCGGTGGCGTCGCCGGAGACGGCGGAGCACCCGTCGCGCGACGTGGTGACGCTCTACGGGCAGCCGACGCCGGAGTCGCTGGCGCTGGCGCTCGCCGCGACCGTGGAGGCCCGCAAGGGCCAGTACGGTCCGCAGGCGACGCGCGAGTTCCGCGTCTCGGCCTCGACCGGCGCGGTGGGCGACGCCGAGTGGCGTGACCACTCCACCGGCGAGCTCATCCGGCGCGACCTGAACATCCCGCTCACCGTGCTGCGCGAGACCGCGCAGGACCTGCTCAATGAAGGGGGACAGGCGATCCGGCGGCTCCTCGCCGGGCTCCTGATGCCCGAATGGCCCGAAGGCACGCGCCGGGCGCTCTCGTTCCAGCTGGCCGGGGTCGCCGCGCCACAGCGCACCTCCGACATGCTGGCCGTGATGCGCGAGGCCGACGCGGCGAACTTCGACGACGACGGCGCGTAGACGCGGGAGCACGCCAGGGAGCGTGTGAACGCGGAGTCGCACCGCGCGTGCGACCCAGGGAGGGGGAAGACCGCACACATGTTGCGGCTTCCCCCTGCTTGCTTCCCGGCCGTTCCGGGTGCACCCTCTCAATCCCCTGATGCGCCCGCCAGGAGGCGGGAGGAGGGTGTCCCATGCGGGAGTACAAGAGCGCGGAGATCCGGAACATCGCGGTGGTGGGCCATGGAGCGAGCGGGAAGACCACCTTGGTCGACGCGCTCGCTTTCGTTTCCGGGGCGTCTCGGCGCCATGGCTCGATACGGGACGGGACGACCCTCACCGACACGTCGCCCGAAGAGATCGCCCACGGCTACTCC
>CAZPJF010000166.1:0-7712 GCA_964586095.1 uncultured Gemmatimonas sp.
GCCCCGTGTTCATGGTGACCGTGCCGCCGCCGTCGTTCGCGACGACGAGGTGCTTGGGATCGTTCGGGTCGATCCAGAGATCGTGGAAGTCGCCGTGCGTCCCCTGCCCGATCGACCGCAGCGTCTTCCCCTGGTCGGCGCTCCGGTAGAACGAGACGTTCTGGATGTAGACCACGTCCGCGTCCTGGTGGTCCGCGAAGAGGTGCGTGTAATAGAAGGCGCGCTGGCGGATGTTGCGGTCCGCGTTCATCAGCTCCCAGCTCGCGCCGCCGTCGTTGGACCGGAACAGCCCGCCGTCCGCGTTCTCGATGAGCGCGTACACGCGGTCCGGGTTCGCCGCCGTGACCGCGACGCCGATCTTCCCGACCACGCCGGCCGGCAGCCCCTTCGCGCGCGTGATCTCGCGCCAGGTCTCGCCCCCGTCGGTGCTCTTGAAGAGCCCGCTCCCCGGGCCGCCGGAGCTCATCGTGTACTCCTTGCGGAACGCCTCCCAGAGCGCCGCGTAGAGCACCTGCGGGTTCGTGCGGTCGAGCGCGATGTCCACCGCGCCCGTCCGCTCGTCGCGGAAGAGCACCTTCCGCCACGTCCGCCCGCCATCCACGCTCTTGAACACCCCGCGCTCGGCCGACGGCGCCGAGTACTTCCCGAAGGAGGCAACGTAGACGATGTCGGGGTTCGTCGGGTGGATCCGGATCTTCGAGATGGCGTGCGAGTCGCGGAAGCCCACGTGCGTCCACGTCTTGCCGGCGTCGGTGGACTTGTAGACGCCATCCCCCGGCATGATGTTGCCGCGGATCGCGGACTCCCCCATCCCGATGTACACGATGGACGGGTTGGACTCGCTGACCGCCACCGCCCCGACCGATGCGGAGCGGACCTGCCCGTCGGTCACCGGGAACCAGGTGACGCCCGCGTCCATGGTCTTCCAGAGCCCGCCGCCGGTGGCGCCGAAGTAGGCGACGCTCGGCTGGCCGACGACGCCGCTCGCGGCGATGGAGCGTCCGCCGCGGTCGGGGCCGATGTTGCGCCACTGGTACGTGCGGAGGAGGGTCGAGTCGAGGGTGACGGGTTCGAAGGCCTGGGCGTCGAGCGCCGCGGGCGCGAGCGTCAGGCCGATGGCGAGGGCGCGGAGGAGCTTCATCGCGGGGACCGGTGCGGGGTGGGATCGGCGCAGCGAAGGTGCCACTCCCCGCCGGTGCGCACAAGGCGGCGGCCGCGCCCGCCCGCACTCACACCTTGAACACGATCCCCCGCCGCTGCAGCACGAGCAGCACCACGTACCAGAAGAGCACGAAGCTCACCGCGAACGCGAACGACGCATCCCGCGGCGCCAGCCAGCTCGCATAGAGCTCCCGGTACACCACCGTCTGCACCGCCGTCGCCCGCCCTTCGTACTCCACCTTCCACAGCGACCCGATCGTCCGCGCCATCGCCCCCGACCCCAGGAACGCGACCATCGGGTTCAGGCCGTACGTCACGAAGAACCCCGTCCACCCCGTGACCTTGTGCACGTCGGTCACCCACATGATCGCCGCGAGGCTCACGCAGGCCACGCCCGCCGTGAAGAGCACGTAGCTCGACGTCCAGAGCGACTTGTTGATCGGGAACGACCAGTGCCACATCAGGCCGAGCATCATCGCGATGGCGCCGGCCGCGAAGAGCCCGTTCAGCCGCTCGGCCAGCGGCCGCCCCGAGCCGATCCACCGCCCCGCGAACACGCCGCACATCGCCGTGCCGATCGCGGGGAGCGTCGAGAAGAGCCCCTCGGGGTCCCAGGTGCGGCTCTGCCGCCAGAGGTGCCCGTCGAGCAGGAGCCGGTCGAGCCACGCGCCGACGTTCGCGCTCGGGTTCCCCCAGAGCGTCGCGCCGATGCCGCCGTAGCCGGGCACCGGAAGCAGCGTCATCGCGAACCAGTAGCCGTAGAGCAGCGCGACGAGTGTGAGCACCTGCGCCTTGAGCGACCCGCGGCGCGTGAGGAAGTACGCGCCGATGTACGCGAGGCCGATCCGCGGGAGTACGCCCGGGAGCCGCACGTCGAGGATCCGCGAGAGCGGCCACCAGGGGAAGCTCGCCAGCGCCCAACCAAGGAGGATGATCGTCACGCCGCGCCGCACCACCTGCCGCGCGATCGCGCCCTCGTCGTCGCCGCGCGCGCGCCGCCCCTCGAGCGAGAGGTGCGTCGTGATCCCGACGATGAAGAGGAAGAACGGGAAGATCAGGTCGGTCGGCGTCCACCCGTCCCACGCCGCGTGCGCGAGCGGCGGATGGATGGCCCCCCAGCTGCCGGGGTTGTTGACGAGGAGCATCCCCGCGACGGTGGCGCCGCGGAAGACGTCGAGGGCGAGGAGGCGTTCGCGGGGGGCGACCATCCCGGGAAGTTGACGCGGCCGGGCGCGCGCGTCGAGGGTGCCTCGACGCGGCGTGTGGCGCGGCGGATGGCGCCGCGATCCCGGACGCCGTATATCCGGCTGGTCCCGCACCCCACGAGGCCCGCGCGTGATCTTCCGCAGCCGGTTCCCCGACGTCTCCATCCCCGACGTCTCCCTCCCCGAGTACGTGTTCGAGCACGCGGGAGGCTTCCTCGACCGGCCCGCCCTGATCGACGGCCCCTCGGGTCGCGCGTACACCTTCCGGCAGCTGCTCGACCTCATCGGCCGCGTGAGCGCGGCCCTCTCGGCGCACGGCATCGCGAAGGGCGACCGCGTCTGCATCTACAGTCCCAACGTCCCCGAGTACGCCGCGATCTTCTTCGGCGTCGCCCGCATCGGTGCGACGAACACCACGGCGAACCCGCTCTACACGGCGCATGAGCTCGCGACGCAGCTCAAGGACGCCGGCGCGAAGCTCCTGTTCACGGTGCCGCCGCTCGCCGAGCGCGCGGTCGCGGCGGCCGCGGCGGTCGGCGCCACCGTCATCACGCTCGGCGACGCGCCGGGGTGCCGGCCCTTCGCCGAGTTCCTGGCCGCGGGCGCCTCGGCCGCTGGTGGCGGAACCGGCGGCGGCGCGGGCGGCGGTACGCGGCACGTCGCCCCGACGGGCCTCGACGCCGCGCGCCCCGCCGTCCCGATCGACGCCGCGCACGACCTCGTCACGCTCCCCTACTCCAGCGGCACCACCGGCCTGCCGAAGGGCGTGATGCTCACGCATCGCAACCTCGTCGCCAACCTCGCGCAGTGCGACTTCATCGACCCGAGCGGCCCGGGCGACCACACGGTCGGGATCCTCCCGTTCTTCCATATCTACGGGATGGTCGTGATCCTCTGCATGGTGCTCCGCAAGGGCGCGACGGTGGTGACCATGCCGCAGTTCGAGCTCGAGACCTACCTGCGCCTCAACCAGGACTACGCCTGCCGCGCGGCGTACCTCGTGCCGCCCATCGCGCTCGCGCTCGCCAAGCATCCGCTCGTCGACAGGTTCCAGCTCAAGCTCGAGACGATCACCTCCGGCGCCGCCCCGCTCGGCGCCGAGCTCGAGGCGGCGGTGCAGCAGCGGATCGGCGCGCTCACCAAGCAGGGGTACGGCATGACCGAGGCGAGCCCGGTGACGCACTTCACGCCGGCCGAGCCCGCGCTCGTGCGCCATGGCTCGTGCGGCCTCATCATCCCCAACACCGAGGTGCGCGTGGTGGACCCCGGCACGCGGCGCGACTGCGGGCCCGGCGAGCAGGGCGAGCTGCTCATCCGCGGCCCGCAGGTGATGCAGGGCTACCTCAACAACCCCGACGCCACCGCGCAGGCGATCGACGCCGACGGCTGGCTCCACACCGGCGACGTGGGCTACGCCGACGCCGACGGCTACTTCTTCATCGTCGACCGGCTGAAGGAGTTCATCAAGTACAAGGCGTACCAGGTGGCGCCGGCCGAGCTCGAGGCGCTGCTCCTCACGCACCCCGCCGTCGCCGACGCGGCGGTGATCCCCAAGGCCGATGAGGAGGGGGGCGAGATCCCCAAGGCCTTCGTGGTGAAGAAGGCGGACGTGGAGGCCGACGCGCTGATGGCCTGGGTCGCCGAGCGCGTGGCGCCCTACAAGAAGGTCCGCGCGCTGGAGTTCATCGAGAAGGTGCCCAAGAGCGCGTCGGGGAAGATCCTCCGGCGCGAGCTGATCGCGGCCGAGCGGGCGCGGGTGAACTGATGGGTGCGGCGCGCGAGGGTGATCCGTCGGCCGCGGCGCGCGAGGATGATGGGACGGCACGGACGCGCACGGTCACGTACGACGATCCGGCGTGGATCGCCGCGGATGTCCGCACGCTCTCCGGCCTCGAGTTCCTGCAGCGGCTGATCGACCGCGGCGTCCGCGTGCCGATCGCCGAGACGCTGGGCTTCCGCCTGGTCGAGGTCGGCGACGGGCACGCGGTGTTCGAGGGCACGGCGGGCGAGTTCGCATACAACCCGATCGGGAGTGTGCAGGGCGGCTGGTACGCGAGCATCCTCGACGCCGCGCTCGGCGTCTGCCTGCACACGCGGCTGCCGGCGGGCGTGGCGTACACGACGGTGGAGTTCAAGGTGAACCTCGTGCGCGCGATCGGCGCCGACACCGGCCCGGTGCGCGCGACGGGCCGCGTGATCCACCTCGGGCGCCGCACGGGGATCACCGAGGCGCGGCTCGCGGACGCGGCGGGGCGGGTGTACGCGCACGCGACGGCGACGCAGCTCGTGCTCGACGGCTAGCGCGCCGGCGCGTACAGGTCGTCGAGGTCCGCCGCCGCCAGCTCGCAGAGGTAGCCCGCGATCCGCTCGCAGACCGCGTCCGCGAAGGCACGCCCCTTCTCCGCCGTTGCCGCACGCGGGTCGCCGATCCCGGTGTCCGCGGTGACCTTCGTCCACTGCCGCGGCGCCCAAGCCCACCCCTCGCGAAGGGCGGCGAGCCGCCACGCCTTCGCCGCGCCGTCCCCCGCCTCGCCGAGCGGCCGCACCAGCCCGGGCGCGACGTGCAGCATCACGCTCGTCTCGAGCTCCCCCGCATGGTCGCCGAGGTCGGTGAAGTGCGCCCTCGCGTCCGCCACCTGCCACCAGTTGAGCGTGCTCACGAAGACGCGCGAGCGCGCGTGCAGCTCGCGGATGATCGCCTTGAAGTCGTTGCCGCCATGCCCGTTGAAGAGCACGAGCTTGCGGATCCCCTGCCCCTCGAGCGCCGCGACGAGGTCGCCGAGGAGGGCGAGCTGGGTGCTGGGGTTCATGTTGAGCGTGAACGGGATGTCGAGCTGCGTCGTGTTCACGCCGAAGGGGACCGTGGGCAGCACCGCGACGCGCGCCCCGCGCTCCCACGCGCGCCGCGCCGACTCCGCGGCGAGCGCGTCGCACTGGATGGTGTCGGTGCCGTAGGGGAGGTGGTGGTTGTGCGCCTCCGTCGCGCCCCACGGGAGGACGGCGAGCTGGTACGCGTGCGCGCGGACGGCGGGGAGCGGCTGCTCGGCGAGGAGCCACGGGCGTGGGGACGTCATGGCGCGGAATCTACGGTCGGATGCGCGCGGCGGCGGTCGCAGATGGGCCCGCCGGGGGTTTCAATCGTCGCGGAACGCGCCGGCGCGGTGCCTCCGCGCGCGAGTCATTCTGGCCGACCTCGAACTCGCCATGCCGGCTGTCATATGAATCGCCCCTTTCGGCACTTGTATTAGTAGGGGGCCTTCGTCGGGCGACTGGCCGAATCCCCGCCGCGCGGGCGCCGTAGTGACGCCCTCCCCGCGCGGCTCGACGCACTGGCTCGGCGCAGCCCACCGCTCTCGACACCCCGCATCGCACTGGTTCGGCGCAGCCTGCCGCTCTCGACGCCCCACATCGCACCCCCTCCGAGCCTCCGCCCCGTCCCGATGAGTCTCCGCCCATCGCCTCCGAGTCTGCTCCCCGACCCGATCAGCGTGCACGCACCAGCGTGCAGGGCGATCGCGCGCCCGGTGAGCGACCGTGCACCACGGCGGAGCGTCCTCCCCCACGCGATGAGCGTCCGCGCACGGCCTGCGAGCGCGATGCCGCGCCCGATGAGCCTCCACGCACCAACTGCGAGCCTCCTCCCGCGGGCGATGAGTCTCCGCGCACCAGCTGCGAGCGCGGTCCCGCAGCCGATGAATCGCCGCGCACCAGCTGCGAAGCTCCTCCCATGGTCGATGAGTCTCGGCGCACCTGCTGCGAGCGCGGTCCCGCAGCCGATGAGTTGCGTCGCACCAGCCCGCAGGATCCGGCCCGTCCCTCGGCGCCTGCGTGCGCGGCCGATGAGCGCGCACGCACCACCTTCGAGCCTCCTACCGCGACCGATGAGCCGTCCGCCACCGTCGATGGGTCTCGAGGCACCGCCTTGCAGCCTCCCGCCGCCCGCGGCGAGCGCTCTGTCGCGATTGGCACGACAGATCCGCCCGTCCACTCACCGATCCATACCGGAGATCCCGCCATGTACGAATCGCAACGGCAGGTGCTGGAGTCGTTCTTCCGCGTGCGCGCGTTCCTCCACGCGAACCCGTCCCGCGGCCGACTGACCTATGGCAAGGCGCAGGAGATGCTCGACGAGGTGCTCGCGCGGCTCCGCACCCACGCCGGTCGGCAGGTGTCCGGTCAGGCGCAGCGCCGAGCGGCGAGCCGTCGGCAGCGCGACCTGGTGGATCAGCTGCGCACCGGGCACATGCGACCGATCGTGTCGACGGCCCGCGCGCAGGTCGACCCGGGCAGCGACGTGGGGATCCCGGCGGGGTTCCGGATGCCGAGGGGCAAGGTTCGCGTGTCGACGATGCTCGAGCTCGCGGACGCGATGATCGCACTGGCCGCGCGGCACGAGTCGCTCTTCGTCCAACAGGGGCTGCCGCCCGACTTCCTCGCGCGGTTCGCCGCCGCGCGCGACCAGTTGGCGCGGTCGGTGACGGAGGTCCTGACGCACCGGGGCACGCACATCGAGGCGCGGATCGCGCTACGCGTGGAGCTGGTGCGCGGTCGCCTCGCGGTCGACCGGCTCGACGCGATCGTGCGCGCGTCGTTCCGCGGCGACGAGGCGGTGCTCGCGGCGTGGAAGGCGGCGAAGCGGGTGCATCGGTTGCCGGGGGGTGCGGCTGCGACGAAGGCGGCGGAGCCGGCGGCGGCGCCCGTCGAGGTGCCTTCCGCGTCGCAGGCGGCCGAGCCGGTGCCGGCGCCGGTGCCCACGCTCGGGCACGTCGAGGAGTCGGTCCAGGCGCTGCCGGTCGTGCGCGCGGCGCCGCGCGCCGTCGAGCGGTTCCACGCGCGCGCCGTGGCGGTCGCGCGCGCGTTGCGGCTCGTGGCGTGAACGCGGTGCCCGGATGCACGGACGGCTTGCCGGCGCGGGGCCGGCAAGCCGTCGGGTTCGGTCGCGGACGCCGACGTCACGCACGCGTGCGCCGCGCGCCGCCCTCCTAGAGCCGCGGGTCGACGGGCTCGCTCTCCAGCGCGAGCACGCCGAAGACGCACTCGTGCACGCGCCGCAGCGGTTCCTTCCGCACGAAGCGCTCCAGCCCCTCGACGCCGAGTGCGAACTCCCGCAGGGCCAACGAGCGCTTGGCGTGCAGTCCGCGGGACCGCAGCCGCTCCAGGTGCTCCGGCAGCGTGTACTCCGGGCCGTAGATGATGCGCAGGTACTCCCGCCCCCGGCACTTCACTGCCGGTTGCACCTGACCGCGGTGCCCCTTCGCGGTGAAGGTGAGCGGCTTCACGACCATCCCTTCCCCGCCCCTCGCGGTCATCTCCTCCCACCAGGCCGTCGCTTCCTACTCGCTGACC
>CAZPJF010000167.1:0-7699 GCA_964586095.1 uncultured Gemmatimonas sp.
GTCGCGCTCCCCCGCACCGCCGACCCCCGCGAGCCGGTGACCGCCCAGACGGAGCGCGACCGGTGGGTCCAGGTGACCCCCGGAGCCGCGGTCCGGGTCATCGCGCGCCGGGAGCCCTCGGAACCGACCGTCATCCGCCTGCGGGTCCGGCTCCCGGCGAACGCAAAGCCGGGGCTCGAGGACGTCCTCCGCTTCACGATCGAGCAGGCCGAGACGCCGGGCGCGCAGAACCAGTAGCCCGCCGCGCGGCTCAGGGCGCCGTGATGGTCAGCTGCAGGGGCAGCGAGTACGTGCCGGGCGTGTCCAGCAGCCAGTCGTAGCGCACGCGGAACTGGAGCGGGATCGTGGTGCCGGCCGACGCGGCGCCGCCGGTGTGGATGGTGACGGCGGTGGTGGTCACGTTCGTGAAGGGGCCGCCCACTGCCACCCCCCATTGGAGGTCGGTCACGGGCTTGTTGGCCCGGGCGGGGGCGGGCGAGGCGGTCCACGTCGCCTGCGTGCTCCGGAGCGAGACGCTGAAGGGGGCGTTCGCCTTGACCACGAAGGTGGGCGCGGCCGTCTGCCCGAACCCGGCATCGAACTCGGCGGCTCCCGGCTGCGTGAGGGTCACGGTCGTCGAGCCAAGGGACATGCGCACGGCTCGCGTCACCGTGATGTTGAGCGCGATGGTCCCATTGGTGCCGCCCACGGTGCAGGTCCCGCGGTTGTTGCGGGTGCAGGAGAGCTGCGCCTCGGCGGGCCACGCGGCGACGAGCGCGAGGAGCGCCACGAGCGCCCCGGGCGCGGCCCGGCATCCGGCGCGCACGCAGCGTCGCGTCGCGCGGCGCACGGCGCCGGCCACCTCGCGGATCCGCGGAGAGCCCGTCACGGCGCGCCCCGCACGGCGCGGAAGCTCCCGCTCCGCCCGTCCGACACCTGCACCCAGTTGCCGGACATCGTGTCCGCCAGCAGGCGCCCCACGTGCCGGCGGGTCACGCCGCCGATCGTCACGTCGAAGTCCACATCGCTGTCGCCGATCACGCGGCCCGAGATCGGCCCCGCGGCCGGTCGCACGACGCCCACGGCATCGCGCTCGTCCCAGCCCGCGGTGCCGGCGATGAGGTCGCCGTCCTGCGCCGAGATGGTGAGCTGTCCCTCCAGCGTCGCGCTCGGCGCGGCCTGCGTCCCCGTGAACTCCCAGGCGCCACGCACGTCCGCGCCGACTCCTGCCGGCTCGCCGGGGAGCGCGCAGCCGACCGTGCCGGCGGCCATGACCGCGGCGGCCGAGAGGACGGCGCCCCGGACGCGCCGCCGAGCGGCCGCGCCCCCCGCGCTCACTGCTGCCTCCGCGCGCCCTGGCGCGCCGGCGGCGTGAAGACCCGGACCGTCCGCCCGCGCACGGGCACCCGCAGCGTGGCCGACGCATGCGGACGCACCGTGACCTCCTGGTCGTCGGCGCGGAGCGGGTCGCGCGTGCGGGTGAAGTTGAAGCTCAGCGTGTACGTGCCGATGGGGACGCCCTCGAACGTCGCCGCGCTCGCCCCGGAGCGCCGCCCGACCCACTCGAACCCGGAGGCGTCGCGCAGCAGCACGATCGCGCCCTCCACGTCGGTCGAGGGCATCCGGCCCGACTCGTCCGCCGTGAGGACCAGTTCCACCACCAGGCTCCCGGTCGGGAGCACCGGCAGGTCGAGCCGCTCGACGGAGTCGCTCGCCAGGGCCGGGTGCGAGACCAGGCCGACGCGGAGGCTCCCCTGGTCGATGCGCGCGCGGCCGCGCGCCGTGATCGGCAGGCGGTACCGGCCGTTGCGGTCGGTGGTCGCCTTGGCATCGCCGCGGCGCACCACCACGCCGCCCACCCCCGGCTCCTGCGGGTCGCGCAAGCCGTCGCGGTCGCGATCCTCGAAGACGACGCCCTCGGGTCCGAGCGCGTCGGGCGCGTAGACGCGCGTGGCCGCGGTGAGGCGCACGGCGCCGATCCACCCCGCATTGCCGCGCGCGTCCTTGAAGAACGGGTTGCGCTCGATCGACACCGCGAGGTCGAGGCCGCGCGGCAGCGCGGCCCGCACGAGCGCGCGGAGCACGAGCATGGCGTCGAGCCCGCCCAGCTGCTGGAGGGTGGCCTCGGTGTTGAGCGAGGCGCGCGTGGTGCCGATCGAGAGCGGCAGCTCGCTCCAGCGCAGGCTGGCCGCCTGGATCGTCCCCGGCATGCCGACGCCGGCCGCCGTCTGGTCGATCGACCCCGAGAGGTCGATCGCGCCCCACGCCTCGAGCGCGCGCGAGGCGGTGACGCGGAGCCCGCGCGAGGCCGCGGTCTGCTCGTCGAGGTTCCCGCCCAGCAGCTCGGTGCTCCGGGCCACCTGCCCGTAGCTCCCCTCGGCCGAGACGGCGAAGAGTCCCTTCCGCCACTCGGCGCCCAGCAGCGCCTGCCGGTCGCGGGCCCCGAAGTCGCCGATGTCGTTGGTGCTGCTGGAGACGAGGAACGACGACTCCTGGCCGCGCAGCGTGAGCGCGAGATCGGGCGTCCAGTGGAAGCGCTGGCCGAGCGAGTACGAGGCCGCGCGCATCCCGGCGAAGACGTTGCCGCGGTCGGTCGAGCGCTGGGCGGCCGCGTCGACGGACCAGCGCGCCGTGATGGCGCGCGAATAGTCGGCCTGCCACTCGTCCTCGGCGCGCGCGAAGCCGGCGGTGCCGCCCGGCGCGTGCGCGAACCGGAAGCTCGCGCGCTCGCGATCGCGCTCGTGCCAGATGGTCATGGCGTAGCCGGTGCCGGCGAGGTCGGCGGTGCTGCGATGCCCGAGCGAGGCGCCCACGGTGAGCGTCCCGATGGTCGGGCTCTTGTAGTCGGCCGCCACGGCGCGCAGCTCGCGCCCGTTGGCGAGGCCCCCCTGTTCGCGCAGGTACGCGAGCGAGCCCCCGATGCGGCCGCGGAGCCCCGTGCGCCAGTAGCCGACGCCGAAGAGCTCCCCCTGCACGTCGGCCGTGCCGCTCGCCGGCTTGGCGGCGATCGCGCGCAGCTCCTCGGTCGGCCGCTCGATGCGCGCCGTCACGCCGCGGCCGATGATGCCGACGCCGGTGAGGTCGGAGAGCTGGAGCGACGTGTTGCCGATCGAGACGTCCCAGTCGGCGCCGTAGACGCCGGCCGAGAAGGGCGCGCTGAGCGCCCCCACCGACGCGAGGCCCTGCGTGGTCATGCCGCCGCGGTCGATCGGCGGCGTGAGGTACGCGCGGAGGTTGACGCCCGCGGCGACCGGCCCATTGAGCTCGACGCCGGTGAAGACCGCGCTCCCGACGCTCGACGACGCCATGGCGATCGTGGGCTTCATCACGAGCCCGGCCACCTGCCCCGCGCGGCCCGTGATCCCGAGCGTGGTGTACGCGACCGAGAGCGCCTCGCCGCCGCCGCGCGGCAGGAGGGCCACGGTGAGGGTGTGGTCGCCGAGGTTGGCGATGACGGGGATGCCGAGGGTGACGGTGAACTCCAGCTGCGCGCGCGGTTCGATCACGACCATCGCCGGGCGGTCGAGGCGCGCGGCCCACCCCGCCGGGGCGCGCACGAGGATCCGCACGGTGTCGGTGGCGTTCCCCGCGTTGATGATCCGGTACGGGAGCTCGAGCTTGTCGCCCGACCGCAGCGCGCGCATCTCGCGCGTCCCCATCACCGTGATGCTGCGGACCACGGTGACGCGCAGCTCCACGGGCACCAGGAACTCGCGCCCCGTGCCATCGCGGAAGACGACCACGGCCACCTTCACCGTGCCGGCGTCGGCCGCCGCGGGGACGCGCAGGGTGAACACGAGCGGCTTCGCGGGCGCGCCGGCCACGCGGGCCGGGCCGCGGAGGCGCCCGAGGACCTCGACGTCGCCGAGCACGCGCACCTCGTAGCTCACCTCCCCCTCGCCGGCGAGCTCGGCCGGGATCGGCACCACCATGGTGACGAGGCCGCGCGGCACGCCCTCGGTGACGAGCGTGGGCAGGCGCACGGCGTCGTCGCCGTGGGCCGCGCCGGCCGGTGCGGCGGTGCCGCCGAGCAGGAGCGCGCACGCGACGAGGCGGCTCGCCAGGAGCCGCCCCAGGGGACGCCGGCGCGCGCGTGCCGTCATGGCGACGCCACCGTGAGCCGGTACCGGATCCGGAACTGCGACGTCGCCTGCGGCGGGTGCGCGGTCCAGTTGAGCACGTAGCGCCAGTGCATCGTCTGCGACCACGGGTCGTTGGTCCCGTTGTACGTGACGGTGCGCGACTCCACCGGGACGTAGGCGGTGGTGAGGGTCGTCCAGGTCACCTGGTCGTTGCGGCGCCACTGCACGCCGGTCACCGGCAGCGCGCCGCTCGCCGGGCAGGCGGGGACGCACTGGACCTCGACCGTGGTCGCGCGCGGCGAGAAGGCGGGGAAGTTGTTGAGCGCGTCGACGGTGAAGGTGGTCGATCCGAGGAGCACGAAGCCGTTCTCGAAGTCCCCGCCCGTGGTGCTGGTGGTGGTGAGCGGCCACCCCGCGAGGGTGAGGCTCGTGCGGCGCTGCGCGTGCAGCGGCGCGGCGGTCGCAACGAGGCCGGCGACGACGAGACCGGCGACGACGAGGCCCGCGACGGCGCAGCCCGCGACGGTGAGGCGCGCGCGGGGGCCGGCGTGGAGCCCGACGAGGAGCGCGTGCCACCCGGAGCGGAGCGGCTCGCGGGGCGTCACGGGACCTTGAACTCGACCTGCGCGGCCGCGATCTCGTCGCCGCCGTAGTCGAGGAGCAGGATCGCGACGTAGTCGCCCGGCGGCAGCGTGGGGACGCGCAGCGGGATCCAGCGCGCCGAGCCCGGCACCATCGGCGCCTCGGCGCCGGTCACGGTGTGCAGGAGGCGCGCCTGCAGGTCGCGGACCTCGAGGACGTTCTTGATGCGCAGGTGCGCGGTGCCGGTGTTCGCGACGAGCACGCTCGCCTCGCGGACATGCACCGAGTCGCGCTTGCCGTCCGGGCGCGGGGGCGTGGGGCGCCAGACCATCGCGACCTCGGCCGCCTCGACGCTCGCGCCGCGCACGGCGTCCGCGCGGTGGACGTAGATCTTCACGCCGGTGCGGAGCTCGAGCGTGAGGAAGGAGCCGGGCGCGTCGGGGCGCGGAGAGGGCGGGAGCACCGTCTCGATGAAGACGATCGCCCAGCAGCCGTCGTCGACCGCCTCGGGGGTGTAGGAGACGCGGACGTACTCCGTGGCGCCGGGCGCGATCTGGAAGGTGGCCGGGAAGACCTCGAGGCGCCGCCCGCAGCTCTGCGAGGTGGTGCCGGCCTCGGAGAAGACGTTGTTGCCGAGCGAGTCCCGGACCCAGTCGCCGACGGCGATCCGCACCTGCTGCGCGCGGGCCTCCTCGTTCTTGACCGGGATCACCTGGGTGAGGGTCGCGGTGTCCTTGACCAGCTGGAGGTGGACCTCCAGGTCGGTCACCGCGACCTGCGCGGCGGCGGGGGTGGCCCCGGCCGTCGCGAGGAGGGCCCACAGACCCACGAGGGCGACCGCGGTTCCCCGGGCCGACCCTCGTGGGCTGCAGGTGTGACGGTGCCGTCGGGCGGCGGAGAGGTGCCGCATCCGAGGGCGGGTCATCGACTCAGTTCGCCGCGAGGGTGAGCGTGAGCGCGAGCGAGTACGAACCCGGGCGGTTCTTGATGCTCGTGTAGTCGTTCGGGAAGTTGGTGCGGAAGCAGACCGAGGCGGTGGCGCCGTTGGTGATGATGCCGGTGGCGATCGGCGCGGCGGTCCCGCTCATGGTCGCCCACGCGCCGGCGCAGTCGGCCTGGAACTCGAGGTCGGCGCGGACGCGCTCACCGCCCGAGGCGCCGGCGGCCGGCGTGTAGGTCCAGAGCGCGGCGGACGACGAGATGTTCAGCGTCCAGGGGTGGTTGGCGCGGACGCTGATGCCGCTGAAGGTCGTCACGGTCGACTGGCCGTTCAGCGAGTCGGTGGTGAAGTCGGGCGTGGTGAGCGTGATCGCCGAGGAGGCCGAGGCGAGGCGGACGACCTTCGGGATCGTGAGCGAGGCGTTCGGGCTGATCTGGCAGCTGTTGATGCCGACGCAGACCAGCTGGGCCTCGGCGACCGCGGGGACAGCGACCACCGCCGCGACGGCGGCGACCTTCACGAGACGACGGAGCATCGTTTTCCTCTTGAGCGTGTGGGGTTCACTGCGTGCGTGCGTCCCGCGGTCGCGGGCCCATCACGCCGACCGATGACGAGGAGGTCGTGACGGTGGTCACGAGTTGTCCAGCGTCGCGGTTCGAGTCGCTGTACAGGCAACGCACATGCCGCCGCGGCCGGCTGCGGCGCAGGATGTGACAGACGGCGTTCCCCAACGCCATGTCAGGGAAACGGATAACCATTTTCCGCACAAACACTTACAGACGCCGTTCGGCCCGCGCCGGAACTTGAGTGCTGTCGTCATCGTGTGACGCCGGCCGGTGGCCGTCCCGCATGGGCGTCAGGCGGTGCGACAGTGCGCTCAGGCAGGACACCACGGGTTCTTGCACTTCGTTCACCAGCGGTCCGGCGTCGCCTTACGGCTCCGCGCCCGCGGGAATACCTTCCCCGCCCCAACCCTCTTCGATCGGAACGCCATGCTCATCGGAGTCCCCCTCGAGCGCGCCGCACGCGAGACCCGTGTGGCGCTCGTCCCCGAATCGGTCGGCCGGATGGTGAAGGCCGGCGCCCAGGTCCAGGTGGAGCGCGGCGCCGGTCTCCGGGCCGGCTTCCCCGACGCCCTCTATGAGAAGGCGGGCGCGACGCTCGGCGACCGGGCCGGCGTCCTCTCGGGCGCCGACCTCACCTGCAAGGTCCAGAAGCCGTCCGCCGACGAGGTGGCCCTCCTGAAGCCGGGGAGCCACCTCATCTCGCTCATGCAGCCCTCGTCGTCCGGCGACGCGATCGCGGCGCTCGAGGGGCGCGGCGTGACCGGCTTCGCGCTGGAGCTCGTCCCGCGCATCACGCGCGCCCAGTCCATGGACGTGCTGTCGTCGCAGGCGACCGTCGCCGGCTACAAGGCGGTGCTCGTCGGCTCGGCGGCGCTGGTCAAGTTCCTGCCGATGCTCACCACCGCGGCCGGCACCATCGCGCCGTCCAAGGTGTGCGTCCTCGGCGCGGGCGTGGCCGGCCTCATGGCCATCGCGACGGCGCGGCGGCTGGGCGCCGTGGTGAGCGGCTTCGACATCCGCGCGGCCGCGGCCGAGCAGATCAAGTCGCTCGGCGCGAGCGTGGTCGCGGAGAACCTCATCTCCGCCGACGCGCAGACGGCCGGCGGCTACGCCAAGGAACAGAGTGCCGAGCAGCAGGCGGCGATCCAGGACGCGCTCAAGGCGCACCTGGCGGGGATGGACCTCGTGATCACCACGGCGCAGATCCCCGGGCGCGCGGCGCCGCGGCTCATCAGCACCGCGACCATCCAGACCATGGCGCCGGGCTCGGTGATCGTGGACCTCGCGGCGGAGACGGGCGGCAACTGCGAGCCCACCAAGGCGGGCGAGACCGTGGACGTGAACGGCGTGCAGGTGATCGGCCCGGTGAACCTCGCGGCGACCATGCCCAACCATGCGTCGCAGATGCTGAGCCGGAACATCCTCACGTTCGTGCAGCACCTCCTCACCAAGGAGGGCCAACTCAACATCGACCGCGCCGACGAGATCACCGGCGCGATGATCGTCACCGGGAGGAAGGCCTCGTGACCGGCATCGACCTGATCGGCTTC
>CAZPJF010000168.1:0-7661 GCA_964586095.1 uncultured Gemmatimonas sp.
CGAGGCGGCGCCGGAGCTCGGCTATCCCGTGGCGGTCGCGGTCGAGCTCGCGCTCGACCGCGGCCGCTGCCACGGCGCGGAGATCCGCCATCCCGACGCGGTCACCGCGCCGTTCGTGCTGCGCGCGCCCTACGCCACCTGGAAGCAGGTGGTGAAGGGCGAGCTCGACCCGCTCGCCGGCGTCACGCGCGGCCGCATCCGCGTGACCGGCGCGCTCACCACGCTCATGCTCCACGCGCGCGCCGCGACCGCGCTCTGCGCCTGCGCGCGCGCCGTGCCCACGCGCTTCCCCGACGAGTAGCCCATGCCCCTCAGCGCCGCTCAGCGCGAGAGCCCCTACCTCGCGCTCTACCACAAGGCCAAGCAGCTCCACTGGGACCCCGCCGAGGTGGACCTCTCGCGCGACCGCGCGCAGTGGGAGGCTATCCAGCGCGACCACGCCGGCGCGCGGTACGCCGAGCAGGTCCTGCGGCTCACCTCACTGTTCCATGAAGGGGAGGAGTCGGTCACGCGCACCCTCGCCCCCTTCTGCTCGGCCGTCTCGCGGGCGGGGCTCGGGATCGACAAGGAGATGTTCCTCACCACGCAGCTCTACGAGGAGGCGAAGCACTTCGAGTTCTTCGCGCGCTACTTCGCGGAGGTGTTCGAGGTGGACGCGTCGGTGACGCGCGACTTCCTGACGCCGGCGCCGCAGGCGGTGCTCGTGGCCGACCTGGAGGAGGTGACGGAGCGGCTGCGGCGCGAGGACGACCCGTCGCGGCTGGTGGCGACGTTCGCGGAGGCAGTGACGCACTACATGGGCGTGGTCGAGGCGATGCTCGCGCGCACGGGGTACGTGGGCGCGCACGACGCGCTCGCGACGCGCGGCTGGCTCCCCGGCCTGCAGGAGGGGTTCCGGCTGATCAAGCGCGACGAGGGCCGGCACGTGGCGTTCGGGATGCGGTGCATCGCCGAGCTGTGCGGCGAGCGGCCCGAGCTGCGCGCGGTGGTGTCGGCGACGTTCGAGCGGCACCTGCCGAACGTGCTCGCCACGGTGGGGGAGTTCGACTATCCGCAGCCGCTGGTGGACATCGACAAGCTCACGCAGTACGCGCTGGCGCAGTACCAGCGGTTCGCGGGGGCGGCGGGGCTGGATGGGGCGGTGCTGGGGGCAGGGGACTTCGAGGAGGAGTAGGCCTCCGCCCTTCACTGCGCGCCCAGCGACTCCACCATCGGTCGCGCGTCCGCGTGGTTCGCGACCGGCTGCGCCACCGAATCCGAGGACGAGCGCGTGACGCGGGCCACGTCCAGCAGCCATTCGCTGGCGTCCAGTGCGAGCGCGACGCGCTCGGCGGGACGAAGTCGGCAGAACGCGTCGATCTGCGCGGCGGCGGCTTCCGGGGTCGTGTCATGTATCATCGGGAAAGTACCGGGCACCCGCAGCGCCGCAATCAGCGTGGTGACGCCTGCCCGTGACCTGCAACGCCACCCCGGCCGCGACGGACTCAGCACTCATCCGAGTGAGCCGCCGGAGAGCCCGGGGCGACTCATGTCACCAACGAAGCGCCCCGAAGCGTGCTGACCGTAGCGACGGCTGAAATACTTCGGGACCAACGTCGCCGACGGGGGAGCTTACCCACATGAAGGTGGAGCCTACCGACGAGTGCGGCTCTCGCTCGGAAGAATCGTGACGGAGTCTCCTGAGACCCAAGCAATGAACGTCCCATCCAGTACATCTGGTTTGGTGCTGGATAGCCGAACGAGGTGACCGCCGCGTTCTCGAAAGTACGTGGTGACCGTCCAGCGTTCGCGATTCGCAGTCAATCCTTCGTGAGCGACGACGGTCTCGACCGCTTGCGCGCTGTCAACATCGATCGTTCCACGGAGGTCCTCAGGTCTAGTCTGCTCTGGCGTGCAGGCAAAGGTCGACGCCGGCAGGCAGAGCAACCAGAAGGCCGACTTGGTCGCGTCCATCATCCCTCCAGATGACTAGAAGCTCGTTGGTCGGATTGCGCACCCCCACACACCGCGGTTTGGCACGATCAGGAAAGCAGAGTCTCGACCCTGCACGACCGAAAGCATACCCCGCAGGTTCGCGTTACGGACATCACCGCCGGGGGACGCTCAGGAAGGTGCTGAGCTGGCGCGTGTCGACCACGATGGACAGTGCCTTCTGCCTCGAGGCCATGGCGGAGGCGATCGCACGCCACGGATGACCCGAGATCTTCAACACGGATCAGGGGAGCCAATTCACGTGTGCCGACTTCACGGGCCTCCTCACCGCGCACGGCATCCGGATCAGCATGAACGGCCGAGGCTGCGGGCGCGACAACATCTTCGTCGAGCGGCTCTGGCGGACGATCAAGTACGATGAGGTCTACCTGCACGCCTACGCCACCCTCTCTGAGGCCCGGGCCGGCATGGGCCGCTACCTCACGCCCTGCAACACGCGCCCCCGCCACTCGAGCCTCGCCGACATCACTCCCGACGAGGCATGCTTCCTCACCCGGCAGTCGCCTCTTCGGGTGGCCGCATAACCGCCCGCCGACCTAGATAGCGCACGCCGATTCGCTGTCTACAAGAGCGATGCCACTTCTCACGTCCGCCTGTCGAGGGTCGATGGGTTCTGCGGCCTCAAAGATTGCGCCCGGCGTCGCGTGAACTGCGAGGTCAGTGCCGAAGAGAATGAATGCACGGAGTGTCAGCGCGCGAATCGCGCCGTGTCGCATCATCTCGAATTCAACGAGAACAGGTGAACGGCGCTCGTTGTCTCGAATCTCATGGCAGTGACTCATGCTTCAACCTCCCAGTCACAACTCGCCCTCACGATGCATTTTCCATGTTTCGAGGCCAATGAGGGCGCCGACCAAGGGCGCAACCGGCAATGTGAACAAAGGTATCAGCCAAAGCGACCGCTCCGTCCGCTGCCACGCGACACACAATCCGAGCGAGGTCAGCAGCAGCCAAGCACTGACGACTCCGACCAGCATTGCGACCCCGCGTCGTCGCAGGTGGGGTCGCACGCCCCCGATGAGCAGACCCATCGGAATGAGTGGTGCGGCATAGCCCACCACGAGGCGCAGAGGACTGATTCCCCACTGCTTCGCGACGTCAGCTGCGAAGTAGGCGAAAGGGATAGAGCCAAGCACCGCGAAAGGGATCGACGCCGCGAGCACCCGTCGAATGCCCCACAGCAGGTTCTCGCGAGTCGTCGATTCTGGGTGTGTTCGCTGCGTCATTCCTTCATGCAGTGATAGAGCGACTTAAGGACGTCCACCGTCGTGTTTCCCATCGGGATGAAGGACAGTCCGATGCTGAGGACGAACGAGTTCATGTCGCCGAAGGCGACGTCGGAAACTTGCTGGGCAGAGATGATGCCTGGGATGGGATGGGATCCAACGGCCGCCAGCGAGATGCCAGCGGAATGATCTATCGCGGACGCAACTCGCCGCGAGCGGTGCGAGACTCCGATCTCGAGATTGGTCATCGCAAGGTTTGAGCGCGAGTAGTTGCTCAACGCGCCAAGCCCGTAGGTTGCGGCCTTGGGTACCGCCTTCCAGAGCTGCATGGCTGCTCGGTACCCGAGCGCGTCGGGAATGGCCAGCAACGCGGCTCTTGTGAGACCATCTCCGCATCCAGGCTTGCTCCAAACCGCCCGTGCTTCAGCCCAGAAGGACGACCCACCGCCTCCACCCCCACCAAGCCCACCGAACGGCGGACCACTGACTCCAAGTGTCTTCGTCCCGCTGAACCCGAACGGATTCGGGTTACCCGGTGGCGCATTGAACTCGCAGACGCCGTACCACTCCCACACGTGATGGATCACCGTCACGTTCGCGAAGACGTAGTGCACCTCACGGTTCACCGCCACGCACTGCAACCCATCGGGATCCGCGAAGTTCACCGGATCCCCCCCCACGAACGCCATCGGATTGATCCCGCCCGCCAGCCCGATCGGATCCTCACTCACGAACCGCCCCAGCTGCGGATCGTAGTACCGCGCCCGCATATAGTACAGCCGCGCCTCCGCGTCCCACTCCCGCCCCTTGTACCGATAGGGGTTCGCCAGCGCGTCCCCGGTCCCCGGCAGCGCCTCTCCGTACGGCGTGTAGTGATAGCTCGCGACGAGCGCCCCGCTCTCGTCCACCACCCCCGTCACATTCCCCTGCGCGTCCTGCGTGTAGTAGAAGGCCGTCCCGTTCCGCACCATCGCGTGCGGCCGGTCCACCCCCGGATAGTAGGTGTACTTCGCGCTCGGCGTCCAGTCGGCCCCCAGCTCCGCGATCACCTGGTCCCCGTCCAGAAGGTAGCGCGTGCTCACCCCGTTCACGGTCTTCCGCACCCGCCGGCCGAGCCCGTCGTAACCGTACGTCACCACCGTGCTCGGCGCCACCGTCACCTGCACCAGCTGCCCGAGCGCGTTCCACTGGTAGGTCAGCTCCTCGGCCCCCTTCGTGCGCCGCGTGAGGTTTCCGACCGCGTCGTACTCCATGGTCCAGCCGTCGAACGCCGTCATCCGGTTCCCCGGCGCGGTCGTGATGCCGGTCCCGGTGCGGTTCGCCACCGCGTCGTACTGGTAGGCGCCGGCGCGGATGGTGTCGACCACCACGTGGGTCGTCGAGTCGAGGATGAAGCACCCGGGGCAGTCGTTGTAGGGATCCCAGGGGATGTAGAAGTACTCGGTCCACTCCGAGGTCTGCTGGTCGCGCCAGGCCTTGAGCCGGCCGAGGGCGTCGTACTCGTGGAGCCGCACGATCGGTGCGCCGGACGTGGGCCGGGTGATCGACCCCAACCGGTCCGCGGCGTCATAGTCGCCGTAGGTCCGGCTCAGCGGCGCGGCGTTGCCCGTGAACGTCTCCGTCAGGAGCTGACTCGCGCCGGACCACGTCCGGGTCTTGCGCACGCGCGACGCGGCGGACGCGTTCGTGGGCAGCGTGTCGACCGTCGGGCGGCCCGCCTTGTCGACGATCGTGGCCGTGTGGAGAAGATTGGCGAAGTCCTTGAGCCGATAGGTCCGGAACGACTGGTCGAGCACAACGCCGGCGGTGTCCGCCCAGATCGTCGTACCGGCGCTGTCGCGGCGGATGATCCGCTGGTCGACGAAGTCACCCACGTCGTACCCATAACCTACGTCGAAGCGCCGGCCTAGGCGCACGCTGCTCGCGAGCACCGGACGCTGGGCGGCGTCCACGTGGAAACTGTCGCGGCTCTCGGCGTTCTGTACGACCATCCACGAGTGATCGTTCGCGTACGCGAACGTGGTGGTGTTCGTGTCCCCCGCCGTCGTCGTGGCGACGCGGGAGGTGAGTCGGCCCACGGAGTCGTGGGCGAACGCGACGACATCGCCGCGCCGATTCTTCGTGCGCACCACGCGTCCGCGCGCGTCGTAGCTGACGCTGTCGCGCACCGTCTCCCACGGGTCCACGTGCGCCACCAGGGCGCCACGCGCGTTCGTGAAGGTACGGTACGTCTGCCCTTTGGGATCGATCAGCGAGTCGACTCCACTCCGGTCCCCATAGAAATACCGCGTCACCGCCCCGAGGGGGGCGACAGCCTTATAAACGCGATTGTGCGGGTCGAAGTGCGATGTGAACACCCGCTGCAACGGGTCGGTGATGCTCGTGGCACGCCCACTGGCGTCGTACGTCATGGACTGCGTGACCGCGGGCATGCCAAAGGCCGAGCGAGTCACGCTCGCCGGGTTGCCATGCGTCGCCTCGTACGTCGTCGAGACGCCCGCCCCCGACGGCCCCACCGTCGAGACGAGTCGACCCTTGGCGTCGTACCAGTAGCGCGAGAGCGACGCCGAATCGGTGCGCGTGCTGTCCGGCGCGAGCCGCGCGCCGCTATAGAAGTGCCGCGCCACCTGCGTCCCGGCGACGTGGACCGTCTCGACCTGATCGAAGGTCGTGTACGTGTACTCGGTGCGCATCCCCGACCCCACGTCCGTCGTGGCGGTCAGCTCAGGTCCCGACCAGGTGTAGCGCGTGCCCGCACTGCCGTGGGGCTTCACGTAGACGACGCGATCGGACCCGTCGTACTCGACGGTCGTCGTCTCGACCGGTCGACCGGGAATCGAGTCGCGCACCATGCGCGCGGCGCCTGATCGATGGCTCCATGTCCTCGAAGACGCGCCCGCCGCGCTGACCGTCTCGAGGTACGCTGCTTCCTGGCGGATCGCGACCCGTGCCGTCTCCGAACCCGTCAGCGAGACGGCATTGCTGTCGATCAGGCGCTGCCGGAGTGAGCGCACCACCGTGGTATCGCGAGCGATCACTCCCGTGCTCGTGCGGATGGCTGGCGCGATCGCTCGCGTGAGCTGCCCCGCGGCATCATACTCGAAGCGCACCTCCGCCGAGTCCCGGCGCCCCATGACGCTCGCGAGCCGGCCATTGCTGTAGGAGAGTCGGAGCGCCGGTCCGGGGTCCCGGATCGTGTCGAGCGCGCCGGCCGAGATCACGATCGTCGACTGTCGACCGTCCGGCAACACGATCGCGCTGAGGACACCGCCGACGGTTGTGAACGTCGTGGTCTTGCGGATCGTCGTGCTGCCGACGGCCGTGATGACGCTCACGCTGTCCAGTCGCGCCGGGTTGCCCGTCGTGGCGCGCGCGTACTCCAGCCGGTTCCCCCAGCGATCCGTGTGATGGCGGAGCAGCCCCGTGTTCGACCATTCGCTCACGGTGCCGTCCCGCGCCGTGAACACGAAGGCCGTATCGGTTCCCGAGAGGACCTTGCGCACCATCGTGCCGGTGCTGCCGACCGGGTTCAGATAGCTACAGATGATCGGCGTCCCGGGACAGCCGTGCTCGGCGTAGTAGGCAATCCCCCCCATTCCGTCGGTGAGCACGAGTGCGCCGCCCGGCTGCCGATGGATGCGCGAGTCGCCGGCCACGGTCCACCCGCGGCCATAGGGACTGGCGGTGGCATTCTGGTACAGGACCCGCACGTGGGGCAGGGTGGTCACAAGAACGGCCGACGGGCTCGAGAGCGACCCGTAGTAGGCCGTCACCACCACGTCGACCGAGTCCACGCCTGCCGCCGCGGAGTCCGTGATCGCGTACATCGCGCCGAGCCGGACCACCCCCGTGTCACCGCGCACGAAGGCCGACGTGCTGTTGGTGTTCTTGAGCGTGAGGGCCGTGGAGCCCCGCTTGAGCTGGATGCCGAACGCCGCCGGCACGTTGGAGGACCGGGTGTCGACGTCCACCTCCACCCATCCCACGGGATTCGCCGCCTCCGTCGAGTAGCGCAGCACCGTCGAGTGGGCCGCGCCGTTCGCGAAGAAGGCCGGCGTCGCGTAGGCGATCGTCCCCGACGCGCACGTCGCACACGCGTCGAGCAGCCGGCGGTCGTTCGGCTGGGCGAGCGTGACCACCGGCGTCCCATTCGGGCCCGGCGCTGGCGGCGGCTTATATGTGATCATCACGGCCTCCTCGGTGCAGGCTGCCGGCACCGAGAGGTCGCACACGCGGACCTTGAACTCGAAGGTCCCCTCGCTCAGCGTGAACTGCCCATGCGCCACGACGGCCTGGTCCGCGTTGTTCGGGTTGTCGACGGTGCCCGGCCAGCCTCCCAGGAGGGTCCCATTGTACCACGTCTGCCATGTGGTCATGTGCAGCCGCCCATCGTCGGAGGCGTACACCCGGATCTGGACCGTCTGCTGCGTCGTCGAGTCCGGG
>CAZPJF010000169.1:0-7638 GCA_964586095.1 uncultured Gemmatimonas sp.
CGTGCCGCTCGTGGGCGGCACCACGCCGGTGATCAGCGTGGCGACGCCGGAGAACGCGGCGACACCGGTGCGCCGACTCACCGACATCGGCGGCGAGTTCGCGACGTGGAATCCGAGCGGACGCGCGGTGCACTGGTCGATCGGCAATGCGTTCGTGACCTACGACCTCGACCGCGCGAAGGCGATGGAGGACTCGGTGCGCGCGGCGCGCCGCGCGGCTGCGCCGGCTGGTGCGGCGGCGGGTGCCGCCGGCGACTCGGCACGTGCGGCCGCCCGGCCCGACACCGCGGCGGCGCGATATCGGCCCAGCGAGGTGCGCATCCGCGTGACCGGGACGCGGGACCTCCCGCGGGGGACCGCGGTGCTGCGCGGGGCGCGCGCGATCACCATGCGCGGCACCGAGGTCATCGAGGACGCCGACGTCGTGATCCGCGACAACCGGATCGCGGCGATCGGGCCGCGCGGCCGCGTGGAGGTGCCCGCGGGCGCCCGCATCATCGACGTCGGCGGCAAGACCATCGTGCCCGGGTTCGTCGACACGCATGCGCACTTCCGCCATTCGCCCGACATCCACACGGTGCAGCCCTGGGCGCTGCTCGCCAACCTCGCGTACGGCGTCACCACCACGCGCGACCCGCAGACGGGGTCGACCGACGTGCTCAGCTACACCGACCGCGTGGAGGCCGGGAGCCTCCTCGGCCCCCGCATCTACTCCACGGGACCCGGCGTCTTCGCCGGCGAGCGGATCCGGTCACTCGAGCAGGCGCGCAACGTGCTCAAGCGCTACAGCGAGTACTACGACACCAAGACCATCAAGATGTACGGCGCGGGGAACCGGCAGGTGCGGCAGTGGATCATGATGGCGGCGCGCGAGCTCCGCCTCATGCCCACGACGGAGGCGGGGCTCACCTACCGCACCGACATCACCATGGCGATCGACGGCTACTCGGGGGTGGAGCACAACCTGCCGATCACGCCGCTCTTCAGGGACGTGGTCGAGCTCTTCCGGACGTCGGGCACCGTCTCCACGCCGACGCTGCTGGTGACCTACGGCGGCCCGTGGGGCGAGAACTGGTACTACACGCGCGAGAACCCGCACGACGACGCCAAGCTCCGCCACTTCACGCCCGCCGACGACCTCGACTCCAAGACGCGGCGCCGCGGCACGGGCGCGGGCGGTTCGCCGGGCCCCGCCGGGTGGTTCCACGACGACGAGTTCGCGTTCCGGCAGCACGCGGCGTTCATCCGCGACCTCGTCGCGGCGGGCGGCCGGGCGGGCATCGGGAGCCACGGGCAGCTGCAGGGACTCGGCTATCACTGGGAGCTCTGGCTGGTGCAGTCCGGCGGCATGGCGCCGCACGACGCGCTGCGCGTGGCGACGATCCTCGGGGCCGAGGCGCTGGGACTGGAGCGCGACCTCGGCAGCCTCGAGCCGGGGAAGCTCGCCGACCTCGTCGTGCTGGACGGCGACCCGCTCGCCGACATCCGGAACACGAACACGGTGCGGATGGTGATGATGAACGGCCGCCTGTTCGACGGGAACACGCTCGACGAGACCTGGCCGCGCACGCGGCCGTTGCCGCCGCAGGGCTGGCGGCACGAGGAGCCGCGGGTGAACGCCGGCATCCGGCCGTGAGCCCGGGCGTCGCGCCGCCGGTGGAGGCGGGAGGACGGCGGTGTATCTTTCCCCGTTCATCCTCCAGCCTCCCTCCTCATGGCAAAGATCGGCGAGACCGAGTGGATCTGGCGTGACGGCCAGTTCGTGAAGTGGCAGGACGCGACCGTGCACGTGCTGGCCCACTCGGTGCAGTTCGGCTCGGCCGTCTTCGAGGGGATCCGCTGCTACGAGACGCCCCGCGGGCCGGCGATCTTCCGGCTGCGCGAGCACCTCAAGCGGCTCATGAATTCGTGCAAGATCTACCGGATGGTGCCCCCCTACACCATCGACCAGCTGGTCGACGCCAACCGGGAACTGGTGCGCCGGAACGGCATCAAGTCGTGCTACCTCCGCCCCATGGTGATCCGCGGCTACGGCGCGGCCGGCATGGTGCCGCACGATTCCCCGATCGAGACGTTCCTCCCCTGCTGGCCGTGGGGGGCGTACCTCGGGGACGAGGCGCTGGAGAAGGGCGTCGACGCCTGCGTCTCGTCCTGGAACCGCGTGGCGCCCAACACGATCCCCGCGGCGGCCAAGATCGCCGGGAACTACCTGAGCGGGCAGCTCATCAAGATGGAGGCGCTCCGCAACGGCTTCGACGAGGCCATCGCGCTCGGGCCCGAGGGGATGCTCAGCGAGGGCTCGGGGCAGAACGTGTTCGTGGTGGACGGCGGCGCGCTCTACACGCCGCCGCTCGACGGGACGCTCCTCCCCGGCATCACGCGCGACACGGTGATCGCGCTCGCGCGCGCCGAGGGGCTCACGGTGCACGTGCAGCCGCTCGTGCGCGAGACGCTCTACACGAGCGACGAGGTGTTCGTCTGCGGCACGGCGAGCGAGATCACGCCGATCCGGAGCGTCGACCGGCTGCCGGTGGGGGACGGCAGCGTCGGGCCCATCACGCGACGGCTGCAGCAGCGGTTCCTCGACATCGTGAACGGGCGGTCGCCTGATGCGTATGGGTGGCTGACGCACGTCTGACCCCCGCGACCCTGATGCGGCCACTCGCCTCCGTAGGGCAACGCGCCGGTCGTTCACTGACCGGCGCGTTCGTCGTCCTGTGCCTCGCCGCCGCGTCCGCCGCGGCGCAGCAGCGCGTCATCGCCGGGACGGTGGTCGACCCCGAGGGCGCGGCCGTGCCGGGAGCGCGGATCGAGGCGGTGGGCGACGGTGCCGTGGTGCGGAGCGACGGCGACGGCCGCTTCACGCTGCGACTCGCGAGACCGGGCGCGGTGGCGATCCTCGTCGAGGCACCCGGGTTCGCCCCGGCGCGGCGCACGCTCGCGGCCGACGTCTCGACCGCGCACATCGTGCTCGCCCGGCGTGCCGCCGCCCTTGGCGCCGTGCGCGTGGAGGAACGGCCCGCACCGGGCAGCGTGCGACCGGCACCGGAGCGCCTCGGCACCCTGCTCGCCGCCGGCGCACGGAGCGAGGTGGTCACGCTCGAAGGGACCGACGCCAACCTCGCCGAGAAGGTCGGGCGCCAGCTCTTCGCCCGCGTGCCCGGCATCCAGGTCTACGACATGGACGGCGCGGGGAACCAGACCAACGTCTCCACGCGCGGACTCGACCCCCACCGCAGCTGGGAGTTCAACGTCCGGCAGGACGGCGTGCCGGTGAACTCCGACATCTACGGCTACCCGGCCAGCCACTACAGCGCGCCCATGGAGGCGATCGAGCGCGTCGAGCTCGTGCGCGGCACCGCCTCGCTCCAGTACGGCGCGCAGTTCGGCGGCCTGCTCAACTACGTCACGCGGCGGCCCGACACCACCCGGGCCCTCGGGTCGCGGTCGGTCGCGACCTCGGGCGCGTTCGGCCTCGTCAACCTCTACACGGCAGCGGGTGGACGCGTGGGCACGGTGGACTACCAGGCGTACGCGGCCCGGCGCGAGGCCGACGGTTTCCGCGACGCGTCCCGCTCGCGGTACGACGCGCAGTTCGTCTCGGTCGCCTGGCAGGCACGCGCGTCGCTGCGCCTCCACGCCCAGGCGGCGCGGAGCTCCTACCTGCACCGCCTCCCCGGCCCGCTCACGGACGCGATGTTCGAGCGCGACCCCCGGACCGCGACGCGCTCGCGGAACTGGTTCAGCCCCACCATCACGATCCCCGCGCTGCGGATCGAGTGGACGCCGGGCGCGCGCACGCGGCTCGTCGCGCAGGCGAGCGCGGTGACCGGCGACCGGAGCTCGGTGCTCTTCGTCGGATTCGCGACGGTCGCGGACACCCCGCAGACGGCCACTGGACTCCATGCGCCGCGCGCGGTCGACATCGACGGGTTCGACAGCCGCACCTTCGAGCTGCGCCTCACGCACGAGCACACACTGCGCTCGCGCCGGGCGACGCTCGCCGCCGGCGCGATCGTGCTCGACAACCGGATGCGCCGGCGGCAGCAGGGCCCCGGCTCGCGCGGGGCGGATTACGACCTCCGGGTCACCGGGCCGTTCGGCCGCGACCTCCGCTACCTCTCGCGCGGCTTCTCGGTGTACGCCGAGGAGCTGCTGCAGCTCACGGGGCGGTGGCGCGTGATCCCGGGCATGCGCCTCGAGACCGGACGCACGCGGATGCGCGGCCGGCTCGCCTACTCCGACCCGGCCGACACCCCGCGCGACGTCTCGCACGACTTCCCGCTGCTCGGGCTCCGCACCGAGTACGCCGCGCGCGACGGCTCGCAATGGTACGCCGGGTGGAGCGAGGCGTACCGACCGATGCTGCTCAAGGACCTGCTGCCGGAGAACGCGCTCGAAGTGAGCGACCCGGCCATGCGCGACGCGCGCGGCTGGACGGTGGAGGCCGGGCGGCGCGGCGGATGGCGCCGCCTGCGCTATGACGTCGGGGCGTTCTGGATGCGCTATGACGGCCGGTTCGGCGCGCTGCTCCGGAACGACGGCGCGGGCGACTACCTGTTCAAGACGAACGTCGGATCGAGCCGCACGGTGGGGATCGAGGCGGCGCTCGACGCGCCGCTCGTGGTCGCCGGGCGCAGCGTCACCACGGGCTTCCTCTCGGCCTCCCTGTTCGACGCGACCTATCGCGAGGGGGTGGCGGTGCGCGACGGCGCGAACGTGTCGCTGGTGGGGAACGCGGTCGAGGGGGTGCCGCGCGCGATCGTGCGCGCCGGCCTCGCCCACGACCGCGCACGCACGTCGCTCGGCGTGCAGCTGAGCCACACGAGCGCGAGCTTCGGCGACCCGCTCAACACGCGCACCCCGAACGCGACCGGCGCCCGCGGCCTGGTCCCGGCCCATACGCTCGTGGACGTCACGGGCTCCCGGCAGCTGGGGCGCGGCCTGCGGGCGCGCGCGGGGATCACGAACCTCCTCGATGCGCGCTACTTCACCAAGCGGCCCGCGTTCTACCCGGGTCCCGGGGTCTGGCCGAGCGACGGGCGCGGCTTCACCATTGGCGTGGAGCTCGTGCGCTGACGCTGGCACGCCTCCTGCCTTGTAGGGGGGTGCCGGGCCGTCGGAACGCGGGATTCTGTCCTCCCTGCAGGTCATCGTCGGCGGTCGGGCGTGTCGTTCCGGATACAGCGCTGTTCGCCACGTGTCCGGCGCACCGTGACGGGGGATGGAACACCCGGAACCTTCCCCCCGCGCCGGGTACGACCGGGCAGGACCCACAGGAGGCCACATGGCCCGCACGTCCGCAGGACTCCGTCTCGCGCTGGCGCTCGCCGCCGGCGCCACGCCCGCCACGATCGCCGCGCAGGACCCGGCGGTGGTGGCCGAGCAGGGCGTGCAGGAGAACGAGCTGTACACGGTGGAGGAACTCGACAACCTCCTCGCGCCGGTGGCGCTCTATCCCGATCCGATCCTCGCGCAGCTGCTCGTGGCGGCCACCTATCCCGAGCAGGTCGCCCTCGCGCAGCGCTACGTGCAGACGTACGGCGCGGCGGGCGTCGACGAGCAGGCCTGGGACGTGAGCGTGAAGGCGATCGCGCGCTACGAGCCGGTGCTGAACATGCTCGCCGAGCGGCCCAACTGGGCCACGGCGGTGGGCCGCGCGTACGCGCTCCAGCCGGGCGACGTGATGGCGAGCGTGCAGTCGCTCCGCCGGATGGCACAGGCGCAGGGGAACCTCGTGACCACGTCGCAGCAGCGCGTGGAGGTGGAGCCGGCGGCGATCCGCATCGTGCCGGCGCAGCCGCAGGTGATCTACGTGCCCGTGTATGACCCGTACGTGGTCTACCACCGGCCGGTGAACTACCTGCACGTGCACACGCCGTACTGGTCGTTCGGCATGGGCTACCCCATCGGCGCGTGGCTGGGCTACGACTTCGACTGGGGCACGCGCGTGGTCTACTACCATGGCTGGCACGGCTACGGCCGCCGCCACACCTGGTACCATGTCTCGCGGCCGTACATCAGCTTCAGCGGCATCTGGGTGAGCCCGCGCCGCACGGTCGTGGTGATCAACCGGACGATCGTCCGGCGCCACGTGCGCTACGACGGCTTCGACCGGTACAACTACGTGCACCGCCGCACGCACTGGGACCGGCGCGACCTGCCGGGGCGCGGCGTCTACGTGGGACGCGGCGGCAAGGAGCAGATGCCGGACCGCTATGGCATCCCGACGCGCCGGAACGACGACGTCTACAAGCCGGGCAAGGAAGACGATGGCGTGGTGCCGCGCGTCGGTCGCGCGCCGGCCCCCGGCACGGGCGGCCCGGGCCGCGGCGGATATCCCGGGACGCCGGGGCGCGGCAGCGGCGGGCGCGGCGATGATGACCGTGGCCGCGGAGGCGACGATCGCGGTCGGGGCAACGACCGTGACGACGATCGCGGGCGCGGCGGCGACTCGGACCTGCGGAACCGCGCCAACGACGCGAACCGCGTGAAGCCGTTGCGGATCGGCGGCGAGCGCCGCCCGCTCTACCCGGGCTCGGGCGAGGACCTCTCGCCGGACCGGATCAAGGGCGGCACGGTCGCGCGCCGGGAGACCGGTGGCGTGGGCGGCGGTGCGCGGCCGGGCGCCGGCACCGGTGGTGGCGATGGCACATGGAACCCACGCTCACCCGACCCGGTGCGTGCACCGCGCACGAGCGCGGACCGCGCGACGCCACGGTTCGAGCCGATCGAGCGCGCGCGGCCGGTGCCCCGGGGCGAGGCGGGCGTGCCCCGCGCGACGCCGCGCAGCGCGCCGAGCACCCGCGGCTACGAGCCGCGCAGCACGCCGAGCACCCGCGGCTACGAGCCGCGCAGCACGCCGCGGGCGAGCATCCCGCGAGCGAGCGCCCCGCGCGAGAGTGCGCCCCGCGCCAGTGCGCCACGGCAGAGCGCGCCGCGCGCGAGCGCGCCCCGTGCGAGCGGCTCGAGCGGGGGCCGCGCCAGCGCGCCCAGCTCCGGCGGCGGCAAGGGGAGCGCCCGCGGCGGGAAGGGCGGGCGCGACTGAGCGTCACGCGACCTGGCGTCTCCGGCGTGGCATCTCACGCGCCGTCCCGGCTCTCGCCGGGGCGGCGCGTTCGCATCCGCGCGCTTCCGGTCGCGACCGGGCGCTCCCGCGCTGCGCGCAACCTCCCGCGCGCCGGCTCGCCCTAGGGCGTGAGACCGCGCGCCGCCTTGAGCCGCGCGAGGGCCGCGCGCGCCTCCTCCGCCTCATGCGTGCCCGGGAACTGCTCCACGAGCCGCCGCAGCTCGACGAGCGCGCGGCCCTCGTCTGCGAGCGGACCCAGGTGGAGGTCGACGATCTTGGCCTGCGCGTACCGCACGAGCTCCCGGCTCGCCTCGGGCAGGTCTCGGGCGGTGCGGTAGAGCGGCAGGGCGGCCGCGGCGTCCTTGCGCAGCCGCAGGTGGAAGTCGGCGGCCTTGATCCAGACGAGCGCGTTCCGCGGATGCTCGGCGCACGCGGCCGCCCACGCCTCCTGTGCGCCATCGAGGTCACCGCGGACCTCGAGCGTCTCGATGTGCGAGAAGGTCGGCACGTACGCCGTGCTCTCCCCCCGCGGGGCATGGATCGCGCCCGCGGCCCGGCCGCTCCCGGCG
>CAZPJF010000170.1:0-5958 GCA_964586095.1 uncultured Gemmatimonas sp.
TCACCGTCGCCTTCGCCGTCGCGGTGTCGCTCTTCGTGTCGTTCACGCTCGACCCCATGCTGTCGAGCATCTGGCACGACCCCGAGGCGGAGAACCACGGGCCGGAGGCGTGGGCCACCGCGGGCCCCGTCCGCAAGGTCGCGCTCCTGTTCGACCGCTGGTTCGAGCGCACCGCCGACCGGTACCCGCCGCTCCTCCGCTGGTCGGTCCAGCACCGCTGGTCGGTGCTCGGCGGCGCCGCGGCCTCGGTGGTCGTCGCCTTCGCCATCGCCGCCAGGCTCGGCTTCACGTTCATGCCGGACTACGACGCCGGCGAGTTCAACGTCTCCTACCGCGTCACGCCCGGCTCCCGCGTCGACTTCGTCGTCGGCAAGGGGCAGGCGCTCGACGCCATCGTCAAGCAGGTGCCCGAGGTCGACTTCACCTACCTCACCATCGGTGGGGGCGGCGGCCGCGGCAACGCGACCGGGGGCCAGCTCTTCGTGAAGCTCAAACCCAAGCACGACCGCGCACGCTCGATGGCCGAGATCCAGAACGACCTGCGCCCCCGGCTCCGGATGGTGAGCGGTGCACGCGCCTCGATCGACGGCACGCGCTCCATCTTCGGCGGCTACCGCCAGCCGATCGACGTGAAGGTGCAGGGCCCGGAGCCCGCCCGCCTCAAGCTCATCGCCTCGCAGGTGCTCGAGACCATGCGCGGCGTGGAGGGCATGGGCGAACCCACCTCCTCCGACCAGGGCGACATCCCCCAGCTCGACGTCCGCGTCGACCGCCAGCAGGCGTGGGCGGCCGGGCTCGGCGTCGGCTCCATCGCCGCGACGCTGCAGCCGCTCTTCTCCGGCACGCGCGCCACGCTCTGGCAGGACGAGCAGGGCTACACGCACGACGTCCGCGTCGTCTATCCCGACTCGCTCCGCACCAACGCCGACGACGTCGCCAACATCCCGGTGACGGGCACGGCGACGGACCCCACCACGATGCTCCCCGCGGCGATCCCGCTCGCGCAGGTCGCCGACGTGCGCGCCGGCGTGGGCCCGCAGCAGATCGAGCGCCGCATGCTCGAGCGCCAGATCTCGATCTCGGGCAGCCCCCTCCCCGGCCAGCCCGTGGGCGACGTCGCCGACCGCGTGCGCGCCGCGCTCGACTCGCTCGTGCTCCCCGCCGGCTACCGCACCGAGTTCGGCGGCGACGTGCAGAACCTCAACGAGACCAAGGGCTACGTGCTCGAGGCGATCGTCCTCGCGATCGTCTTCATCTACCTCATCCTGGCCTCGCTCTTCGGCTCGTTCCTGCAGCCGCTGGCGATCATGCTCTCGCTGCCGCTCTCGCTCCTCGGCGTCGCACTCGCGCTCTGGGTCACCGGCGGTACGCTCAACGTGATGTCGATGATCGGCATCATCATGCTCATGGGCCTCGTCACCAAGAACGGCATCCTGCTGATCGACTTCGTGAACCAGGCCCGCAGCGAGGGGAAGGACCGCCTCACCGCGATCCTCGAGGCCGGGCGCATCCGCCTGCGCCCGATCATCATGACCACGGCGGCGATGATCTTCGGCATGATCCCGCTCGCGCTCGCCATCGGCGAGGGCGCCGAGCAGCGGTCGCCGATGGCCCACGCCGTCATCGGCGGGCTCATCACCTCCACGCTGCTCACGCTCTTCGTCGTGCCGGCGGTCTACACGCTCCTCGACGACGCGGCCGCCTGGGTCGCCGGGCGTCGGACACAGGGTGACACGGCCCCCGAACCGCAGGGCGTCGACGTGCCCGTGCTCGCCGATCGGCGCGCCGGGAATCCCGCTTGACGGGACGGGGTCCCCCAGTGTATTCAGCGTCCTGAGCGTACGGCGTTTCACCTGAACGGAGGCCAAGATGCCGCTCAACGAGGAGATGATCGACCGCCTCTTCTCGGATCGCGACGACGATTCGGACGAGGCCGGGTACGGGGGCGGCGGCAGTGCCTCCTATGATGAGGACGAGGACGAAGACGGCGGCTGGGCCATCAACAAGGACCACTCCGACTCGCTCTGGGACTCCACCGACGAGTCCGACGAGGACGACGAGGAGGGTGGCGTCGCCCCGGTGGCCGCCGAGGAGGAGGACGAGGAAGGCGACCTCTTCGGGGACTCGCTCGCGCCGCGTCGCCGCGGGCGCAAGCCGGCCGAGAAGCCGCGCGTCCCGAGCATCTTCGAGACCGGCGAGTCCGAGGTACCGGCGGCCGCCAAGGCGGCCCCGGCGAAGCCCGTCGCCAAGCCGGCCGCAGCGCCCGCCGCCGCCAAGCCGGTCGCGAAGCCAGCCGCGAAGCCAGCCGCCAAGCCCGCGCCCAAGCCCGCCGCGGTGAAGAAGCCTGCCGCGAAGAAGCCCGCCGCGAAGAAGGTCGCGGCGAAGAAGCCCGCGGCCAAGAAGGCGAGCAAGGCGGCGCCGAAGAAGGCCGCGAAGAAGCCGGCACCCAAGAAGGCCGCCAAGAAGCCCGCGCCGAAGAAGGCCGCCAAGAAGCCGGCCGGCAAGAAGTAGCGCAGGCACCGTACGCTCACCGTGCCTCGGGCCCGATCGCGTTCCGACGCGGTCGGGCCCGTCGCCATCTCGGCGCGCACGTGATGCAGCGCGGCACATCGCCCGCACGAGGCGTCGTGTATCCCGCGTCGCGTATCCCGCGTCGCGTATCCCGCGTCGCGTATCCCGCGTCGCGTATCCAGTGTCGCGTAGCCCGCGTCGCCTATCCAGCGTCGCCCGCGCGCGCTAATGTTGTCGGCGATGTCGGACTCCCCCGTCACCCTCCTTCGCGCGCACGCCCGGCATGCCCCGTGGAACGCGCGCGGCCTCGCGGCACACGCGACGGCGCTCGTCGACGCGGCCGGGATGCGTCCGACCAACTCCTCCGCGCGAGCCACGCCTTCCGCCCGGGCGATCCGCTTCTACGTCGCGAACGGCCTCCTCGACCATCCCGAGGGAAAGGGCACCGCGGCCACCTACCACTACCGGCACCTCCTCCAGCTCCTCGCCATCAAGATCCGGCAACGCGAAGGCCAGACACTCGACGTCATCAAGGGCGAGCTCGCCGACCTCCATGGCGACCAGCTCGAGCGGCGCGTCGCCACCTCGCTCGCACCGGCCCTCGGCACCGGCGCCGACCTGCAGGTCCGACACGACGATGAGGCGCCCGCCGCCTGGCGGCGGCTCGCCGTCGCCGACGGCATCGAGCTGCATGTGCGCGAGGACTCCGCCGCGGCACGGCCGGCCGTCATGGTCGCCATCCGCGAATCGGTGCGCGCGGCGCTCGGACGCGAAGAGCTCAGATGATGCGTCAGCACTTGCCCGGTTTCACGTGCGGCCCGACATTTGTGCTCGATGGCTCCCGCCCCTCGACGCCGGCCCCCGTCGCGCACGGTGTTGCTGGATCGTGCGCTCGAGGCCCTGCCGCTCTTCCGGCTCTCCGATAGCTCGGAGGACACCGCGGTCACCTTCACCGCCGATACCGGCGGGCGCTGGCGCGTCCTTCCTGCACCCGGCGAACGACTGCCGGGCACCTTCGACCAGGACGTCTACGTCGAGCTGCTGCGCCGCTTCCATGAGGCCGAGCAACCCGCGGACGGCGCGCTCACCTTCACCCTGCACGCCTTCCTGCGGTCCATGGGACGCCGGGTCGACGGCCGCACCTACGAGCAGCTGCGCGGCGCGCTCGGGCGGCTGGAGCGCACCGTGCTCGAGAGCGAGGGCGCCTGGCGCGACGCGCGGGCGGGCAAGGCCGGGCACGCGCGCTTCACGCTCCTCTCGGCGGTCGCGATCGACCGGCGGCGCCTGACCGACCGCGACCAGCTCGCACTCTTCCCGGCCCTCGCGTCCAACGAGCCCGGCGACGCGCGCGTGGTGCTCGCCGCGCAGCTCCGGGCGAACATCGCCGCCGGCCACGTCTCCTCGCTCGTCGCGCCCCGTTACTTCACCCTCGCCTCCCCGGTGGCACGCCGGCTGTACCGTCTCCTCGAGGCCATCCGCGCCGACCACGGCGGCACCTGGCGCGTCCCCCTCGAACGGCTCGCCGAGCTACTTCCGCTCAGCCAGCGCTACCCCTCGCACCTGCAGCGCGTCCTGCAGCCCGCCCACGAGATGCTGCTGGCGGCCGGCATCGTCACGCGCGCCGCCTTCGTCCAGGAGGGGCGCGCCTGGTTCGTGGAGTACGAGGCCTGACCAGGTCCTGACGCCACCGCGGAAGACCGGTTCTTGGCCCAGGGGGTATATCGGGATACGTTCCAGCCAGCCCCTTTCGAGGTCACTGCATGTCCCGCTCCCGCACCCTGGCCATCGCCGCCGCCATCGCCCTTCCGCTCGCGGCGGGCGCCTTCGTCATCCAGGAGCGCGCCACGCTCAACAGCGCGCGGCTCTTCGACCAGGTGATGGCGATCGTCAGCGACCGGTTCGTCGACTCCATCGGCGTCGGCAACCTCTACGAGCGCGCCGCCCGCGGGCTCGTCGCGGAGCTCAAGGATCCCTACTCCGAGCTCTACACGCCCAAGGACCTCGAGGCGTTCAACACGAACACCGGCGGCTTCTACGGCGGCATCGGGATGCTGATCGAGGACCAGAACGGCACGATCATCATCTCCAAGGTCTACCCGAACACGCCGGCCGAGGAGGCGGGCATCCGCGAGGGGGATCGCATCGTCGGCGTCGACACGGCGAGCACCCGCGGCTGGCGCGTCGACCAGGTCTCGGGGGGCCTCAAGGGGCCGCCGGGCACGCGCGTGAAGGCGCGCTTCGCGCGCCCCGGCGTCGCGGAGCCGTTCGAGGTCGAGTTCACCCGCCGCACCATCCGGATCCCGGCCATCCCCTACGCGCTCATGCTCGAGGGGAAGACCGCCTACATCCCCCTCCAGCAGTTCAACGAGACGACCACCCGGGAGTTCGCGGAGAACCTGCGCCGCCTCACGGCCGAGGGCGCCACGGGCCTCGTGATCGACCTGCGCCGCAACACCGGCGGCTTCCTCGACCAGGCGCTCGACCTCACGAACTTCTTCATCAAGCGCGGCAGTGTGCTCGCCACGGTGCGCGGCCGCGACGGCCCCGACGAGCGCTACGTGGCCGAGTCCGACCCGATCGCGCCGAGCATCCCCATCGTCGTCCTGACGGACGGCTACACGGCCTCCGCCTCCGAGATCGTCGCCGGCGCGCTGCAGGACCATGACCGCGCCCTCGTCGTGGGCACGACCTCGTTCGGCAAGGGGCTCGTGCAGTCGGTCTATCGCCTCGACGGCGGCTACGCCATCAAGCTCACCACCGGCAAGTGGTACACGCCGAGCGGCCGGTCCATCCAGAAGGAGCGCGTGCTCGACGCCGCGGGCAACCTCGTCGAGGTCCACCCCGACTCGCTCGAGACCGAGGCGGATCGCGCCAAGCGCCCGGTCTTCCGCTCCGATGCGGGTCGCCCCGTCTACGGCGGCGGCGCCATCACGCCTGACGTCATCATCCCGTACGACACGCTCACCGCGGCCGAGCAGAAGCTCGCGCGCGCGCTCGTCCCGCGCTCGCAGGACCTGTACATCGCGCTCGACGAGTACGCCTTCGGCCTCAAGGGGAAGGTGCAGCCCGACTTCACCGTCACGGCAGCCATGCGCGACGACCTCCTCGCGCGCCTCACGGCCCGCGGCGTCACGGTCGAGAAGTCCGAGTGGGACGCCGGCCGCCGGTACGTCGATCGCCTCCTCGACGACCGCATCGCGCGCCGCGCGCTCGGTGACTCCACGTGGAAGCGACGCGACGTCCCCAGCGACCCGCAGCTCATGAAGGCCCTCGAGCTCCTCAAGAAGGGCCGCACCACCGCGGAACTCATCGCGCTCGCCGGGCCGGCACCCACGCCGGCTCGCCGCGACTGACCCGCCGCTCCTCCACCCTTGGGCCCCCCCCCCCCCCCCCCCGGGCGGGGGCGGCGCGGTGGGGGGGCGGGGGGGGGGGGGGGGGGGGGGGGGG
>CAZPJF010000170.1:5968-7490 GCA_964586095.1 uncultured Gemmatimonas sp.
CCCCGCCCCACCCGATGTCCCTTCGCTCCCTGATGGTCGCCGCGCTGCTCGGCGCGGCGGCCTGCGGCCCGTCCTCTTCCACGCCCGCGGTCATCGTTCCCGCCGAACCCGGCGAGACCCGCCTCACCAACATCCGGCAGCTCACGTTCGGCGGCGAGAACGCCGAGGCGTACTGGAGCCAGGATGGCCGCTGGATCACGTTCCAGTCCACCCGCGACGGCCGCACCTGCGACCAGCAGTTCGTCATGCGCGCCGACGGCTCCGACCTCAAGCGCGTGAGCGACGGCCGCGGCAAGACCACCTGCGGCTGGTTCCTCCCCGGCTCCGACCGGCTCTTCTTCTCCTCGAGCACCGCCCACGACGAGGCCTGCCCCGCCCGGCCCGATCCCTCCAAGGGCTACGTGTGGCCCCTCGACAAGTACGACCTGTACACGGTGAACCGTGACGGGACCGGCCAGGCGCGCCTCACGAACTACGATGTCTACACGGCCGAGGCGGTCCTCTCGCCCGACGGCGAGCGCATCGTCTTCACCTCGCTCAAGGACGGCGACCTCGACATCTACACGATGAACGTCGACGGCAGCGACGTGCGCCGCCTCACCACGACGCCCGGCTACGACGGCGGACCCTGGTGGTCCCCGGACGGCACGAAGATCGTCTACCGCGCGCACCACCCGCAGGATTCCACGGAGCTCCGCCAGTACCAGGAGCTCCTCGCCCAGGGCCTCATCCGCCCGAGCAAGGTCGAGCTCTTCGTGATGAACGCCGACGGCTCCGACCAGCGGCAGGTCACCGCGCTCGGCGGCGCGAACTTCGGCCCGTCGTGGAGCCCGGACGGTACCAAGCTCATCTTCTCCTCCAACTTCTCGGCGCCGCGGAGCCGCAACTTCGAGCTCTACCTCGTCGACGCAGGGGCCTCCATGGCGACCGCCGACCAGCTCGAACGCATCACCACGCATCCGAGCTTCGACGGCTTCGCGATGTTCCATCCCAAGGAGAGCAAGCTGATCTTCGCCTCCAACCGGAACGCCAAGTCGGAGGGCGAGACCAACGTCTTCGTCGCCGACTTCAAGTGGGAGTGAGCGCGCGGCGCGTGCCCGGCGGGCGCGGCGCCCGCTGAGGCACGGCGCGCGGGCGGCGACGGGGGGTCCGGTGGACGCGCACCGGGCCCCCCGCTATCATCCCGGCATCTCCCCGGAGGGAACGATGGAAGTCGTGCTGGGCATCATCGGCGCGGGTGTCGTCTTCCTGCTCGCCAAGAGCATCCGCATCATCGGCCAGGCCGAGGTGATGGTCGTCGAGCGCCTCGGCAGCTTCAACCGCGTCGCGCGCTCGGGGCTCAACATCCTCATCCCGCTCATCGAGCGCCCCAAGACCATCGACGTCCGCTACTTCGAGTCCGATGTCACCGGCCTCAAGAAGATCGTCGCCAGCACCGCCTCGCGCATCGACCTCCGCGAGCAGGTCCTCAACTTCCCGTCGCAGCCGGTGATCACCAAGGACAACGTGACCATCGACATCG
>CAZPJF010000171.1:0-7486 GCA_964586095.1 uncultured Gemmatimonas sp.
CGCGCGGCGCGAGGTGCACGTGCTCCTCGAGCGTCGCGCGCATCTGGATCACGCTCCCCGCGCCGACGGTGCAGTGCGGGCCCACGTACGCCCACGGACCGACCTCGACGTCGTCCGCGAGCTCCGCGCCGGGGTGGACGATCGCGGTGGGATGGATGCGCGCGCTCATCGGTCGCGCACCATGGCGGCCATCTCGGCCTCGCAGACGACCGTGCCATCGACCTTCGCCACCGCGGCGATGCGGCAGACCGTCGCCCGCAGCTGCTTGATGTCCACCTCGATCCGCAGCTGGTCGCCCGGCTTCACCGGCTTCCGGAACTTGATGTTGTCGATCGACATGAAGTAGACGACCTTGCTCTCCGGGTCGTCCACCGTCCCCATGAGCAGCACGCCGCCCACCTGGGCCATCGCCTCGACGATCAGCACGCCCGGCATGATCGGATGCCCCGGGAAGTGCCCCTGGAAGAACGGTTCGTTGATCGTGACGTTCTTGATCCCCACGATCCGCTTCTTCTCCTCCATCTCCACCACCCGGTCCACCAGCAGGAACGGGTAGCGATGCGGGAGGATCCGCATGATGTCCTCGATGCCCAGCACTCGTGCCTCCGCTCGTTGTGGCTGTGCGTGCGCGAGCATCTCGCGCACGAGCGTCACCGTCCCCCGGTGACTCGGCTTGGTCGCGACGATGCGCGCCGCCACCCGCATCCCCGCCAGCGCCAGGTCTCCCACCACGTCCATCGCCTTGTGCCGCACGAACTCGTCCGGCCACCGCAGCGACGTCCCCACCACGTCCTCGGCGTCGAGCACGATCGTGTTCTCCGCCGAGGCCCCCTGGATGAGCCCCTTCCCGCGCAGTTCCTCCACCCAACTCAGCATCCCGAAGGTGCGCGCCGGCGCCAGTTCGCGCGAGTAGCTCTCCGGCGTCACCCGGTAGTGCCCGCGCTGCGCGCCGATCCGCGGGTGAGCGAAGTCGATCTGCACCTCGAGCTCCAGCCCCTCCGCCGGATGCGCGACGTACACCGACTCCCCGTCCACCACCCGCACCGGCTCGCGGAGCCGGAGGACCGGCGCCTCCCCCCCATGCTCCCGCGGCCCGGCCTCCGCGAGCGCCCGCCGGAAGGGCTCGGACGACCCGTCCATGATCGGCGGCTCCGCCGCATCCATCGAGATCATGACATCGTCGATCTCGAGCCCTGCGACCGCGGCGAGCACATGTTCCACGGTGTGGAGCGCCCCCGGGCCCTCCCCGAGCTGCGTGCGGCGCTCGGCCGCGATCGCCACGCGCACGTGCGCGGGCGTCTCGGGCGCCGTGGGAAGGTCCGTGCGGCGGAACCGCACCCCGGTACCCGGCGCCGCCGGCTCGAACGTCAGCGTGCAGGGCCGGCCGAGGTGCAGCCCGACGCCGGAGAGCGTGACCGGGCGGGCGATCGTGCGGCGCGCACTCACGCGCCGCGGTCCCGGCCGAGCCAGCGCTCCACGCGGCGCATGAACTCCGGCAGCTTGCTCAGCGCCGCGTAGCCGCGCATCGCCTCCTTCGCCGGACGCGCCGGGAACCCGCCCCACGTCTCCCCCGCCGGCACGTCGCCGATCACGCCGGCCTGCGCCGTGATCGTCGCGCGCGCGCCGATCGTGAGGTGACCCGCGACGCCCACCTGCCCCGCCAGCACCACGCCGTCCTCGATCCGCGCGCTGCCGGCGATCATCACGCCGCCCGCGAAGAGGCAGAGCCGGCCGATCCGGACGTTGTGCCCCACGTGCACCAGGTTGTCGAGCTTGGTCCCGGCGCCGATCTCGGTGTCGTCGATGCTGCCGCGGTCCACCGTGCTGTTCACGCCGATCTCGACGTCGTCGCCGATGATCGCGCGCCCCACGTGCGGGATCTTCCGGTGCGCCCCGTCCGCGAAGACGAAGCCGAAGCCGTCGCTCGCGATGCGGACGCCGGCGTGCAGCAGGACGCGCGCGCCCACCACCGCCCCGGGGTAGAGCGTCACGTGCGCCACGAGGCGCGAGTCCTCGCCCACCGGGACCCCGTCCCCGACCACGCAGTGCGGCCCGATCCAGGCGCCCCGCGCGATCGACGCCCCGGCCCCGATCACGGCGAACGCCTCCACGCAGGCGTCGGGCGCGACCGTGGCATCGGGTGCGACGACGGCCGTCGGATGCACGCCCGCGAAGGGGCGCTCCGGCAGGCGGTAGAACCGCGGCACGAGCGCGATCATCGCCTCATGCGGCTTGGCCACGACCACGCGGTTCGCGCACCGCCCCGGGGCGGTGGCGAGTTCGGGCGTGACCAGCACGCCCCCGGCCGCGCTCTCGAGGAGCAGCCGGGCGTACTTGGGCGAGGCGAGGAACGAGAGGTCCGACGGGGCGGCGCGGTCGAGCGACGCGAGCCGGCTCACGCGGACCTCGCCATCACCGACGACCGTCCCGCCGACGGCGTGCGCGACGTCGGCGAGGCGGAGGCTGGTGGTGGCGGGGGCGGCCATCGGGGGTGGGAGACCGAGGCGCCCGGCTTACGGCTTGCGCGTCACACCTGACGGCTGCGAGACGGGGCCCGCCGGCGCGGGCTTCGGCGCGGCCGGCTGGGCGGCCGGCGCGGCGACCGGACGCGCCGGCATCGCGCGGATGCGCGCCAACACCTTGTCCGAGAGATCGAGGTTCTTGTCCATCGACACGATCGCGTTGCCCTGCGACCCGATGTCGAAGATGAACGCGAGCCCATCCGCCGCGCGCACCTCGTCGAGCGCGAGCTTGATCTGGTCGAAGAGCGGCTGCATCGCCGCGCCCTGGAGCTGCTGGGCCTCCGCCTGCAGCGCCTGCAGCGTGTCGCGGTAGAGCGCATCGTACTGCTGCATCGCCGCGAAGCGCTTGGTCCGGTCCTCGGGCGTCATCTTCGCCGAGTCGGTCTGGAACGAGGCCAACATGGCCTGCAGCGAGTCGGCCATCTTCTTCTCCCGCGACTCCAGGGTGGCCATCTCCGTCTGGAGCCGGGCCTCGACCTGCTGGCGGCCCGGCATCTCGGACAGGATGCGACGCGAGTCGACATACCCGACCTTGGCCTGGGCGCCGAGCGGCGCGGTGGAGAGAAGGAGGGCGAAGGCGGCGAGGGCGCCGCGCGAGCGGACGTTCATGTGGTGCTCCGAGGGATTAGAAGATCTGGCCGAGCCGGAAATGCAGCTGCCACTTGGGCGCCAACAGGCCGTTGGCGTCGCGGCGGTCGAACCCATACGCGTAGTCGATCCCCAGCGGACCGAGCGGCGTGATGGTGGACACTCCGACGCCGGCGCCCCGGAAGAGCCGCGTGGGATCGAAGTCCCGCGCGCGCGCCCAGTTGTTGCCGGCGTCATAGAACGCGTTGATGTAGACCGACTGGTTGAACCGCAACCCGATCTCCGCGGTCGAGGCGAAGAACGCGTTGCCGAACGACTCGCGCTGGGCGTTGAACGTGCCCGTCCCCGCCAGGTACCCGCTCGGCGTGATCGAGAACTCGGGATATCCGCGCAGCATCTCGCCGAACTGCACGCCGCCGAGCGAGAACTGCTGGGACCAGAAGAAGTCGCCCGCGTTGCCGAAGATCGCGCCGGTCCGCGCCGAGAGCCCGAAGGTCAGGCGCAGGGGCTGCGTGCCCGGCTTCTTGCCGCCGAGCCGCCCGATCACCGTGTAGGAACGGAACTCGCTCGTGTACCGCTGGAACGTGGCCGAGCCGCCGAGGACGCCACCGTTGAACTGCGCGCTGACCGTGCGGAACTGGCCCTCGGTCGGGAACGGCATGTCGAGGCGCGTGTCGCGCGTGACGTCGAGGCCCACCGTGCTGCGGAGGCAGCCGGCGCAGGAGTTCGTCGTCACCGTGCCGAGCAGGCCGTCCTGGCCGAAGCGCACCGACTCGAGCCCGTACGAGACGAACACGCGGGTGAACCGGCTCTGCGGGAACGGGAAGCCCACGCGCAGCGAGCCGCCGGTGCGCGTCGAGCGCCCGAGGTCCGCGATCCGGTACCGGGCCTGCGACCGGTACGCGCTCACCTGCCCCGAGATCAGCGAGCCGCGGATCCCCGGGTCGGTGTAGGTCGAGTTGAAGTCGTTGATGAACTGGCCGAACTGCCACTGGATCGAGCCGCGCTTGCACTTGCCGAACAGGTTCGGCTGCTCGAGCCCGATGAACCCGCCGAGCCCCGTCCCCTGCCCGACCGACGCACCGAAGTTCACGTTGCCGGTCCGCTTCTCCTTCACGCGGAAGATGATGTCCACGTCCCCCGCGTCGTTGGCGGGGCGCACGTCCGGGAACGGGAGCGGCGCCTCGAAGAACCCGAGGTTCGAGATGCTGCGCCAGCTGCGGATCATCCGGTCCTGGTTGAACACGTCGCCCGGGATGATCACCAGCTGGTCGCGGATGCAGTTCTCGACCGTGAAGTCGTTGCCCAGGATCTCGACCCGGTTGATGATCGCCGGCGAGTTCTCGACGATGTCCCAGCGGAGCCGCACGACGCCGGCCGAGTCGGCGGGGTCGCGCTCGACCACGGGGCGCACCTGGGCGTAGATGTAGCCTTCGTTGTTGTAGAGCGTGCTCACCTGCTGGGTCGCCTCCTCCCAGCGCGACCGGTCGAACACGTTGGTCACCGGCGGGCGCCGGCGGATCAGCGACCGCGCCCGCTCCGTGAGCGAGGGCGGGCGGTCCGTGAACGGGAAGTACTGCTGGATCTGCTCGGCCGTGAAGCGCCGGTTCCCGACGACCTCGATCCCCTTCACCCGGTACTGGTCGCCCTCGCGGATCGTGAGCTCGATCATCCCCTTCCCACGCTCCCGGTCGACGATCAGCGTGTCGCGGTCGAGCTGGAAGTCCGCGAAGCCGCGGTCCGCGAAGACCTTCGGGATCCGCTCGCCGAGGTCGCCGGCGTACTCGTCCTCGTCGAACTCGCCCTTCCGGAACCAGAGGAAGCCCTCCGGCTTGGTCTTCATGGCGCCCACGACCTGCTGGTCGCTGATGCGCGCGTTGCCGTTCACCTTGATCCCCGAGATCGCCAGCCGCCGTCCTTCCTCGACCCGGAAGGTGATCCCGATCCGGTCGCCGACGGTGGTCGTCTCGGGCCGGACCTCGGCCAGGTAGTAGCCGTTCGACTGGTAGAGCGAGTCGATCCGCTTGATCGCCAGCGCGACCTGCGCCGGGTCGACCGGGCGCCCGAGGAGCAGGGAGACCTTGTCCTCCACCGACCGCGCCGAGACGCGCTTCGGTCCCTCGACGTCCACGCGCGCGAGCAGCGGCCGCTCGGTGACGGTGAGGACGAGCGTCGCGCGCTGGGCCGACTCGACATCGCAAGTCACCCGCACCTCGTCGAAGTCGCCCGTCCCGAAGAGGTCACGGATCACGCGCTGGATCGCCGGGAAGTTGAGGGTGACGCCCGGGTAGAGTCCCGAGGAGGCGATCACCGCGTCGCGCGAGACGCGCTGCGCCCCCCGGACATCCAGCGAGTCAGGGGTGAGACAGCGGCCGGTGACGGCCGACGGGTCCTGCGCAGCAAGGGGCGCCGCCGCCACCAGGACGGCGAGCGCCACGCTCGGAACTCGATGCATGGGAGGAATATACACGGTCAGGGCCGGACGGTTCAGTCCGGCCCCTGCGCGCGCTCAGGGGGTCCGGGCGCGCCTCAGGCCTTCGGGGTGCTGCTGGCCGGCACCCGGAACTCGAGCTTCGAGCCGTCGGCCGACACGTCGACCGCGATCTCGTCGCCACGCGTGAACTCCGCGAGGAGGATCTTCTCGGAGAGCGGGTCCTCGATCCAGCGCTGGATCGCCCGCTTGAGCGGGCGCGCCCCGTACGCCTGGTCGTAGCCGTGCTTCACCAGGAAGTCCACCGCGGACTCCGTCAGCCGCAGCGAGAGCTCCTCGTCCCCCAGCCGCTTCTGCACGTCCTTCAGCAGGATCGAGACGATCTGCCCGATGTGCTCGCGGTTGAGCGGGTGGAACACGATCACGTCGTCGAGGCGGTTCAGGAACTCGGGGTTGAAGGCGTGCTGGAGTTCCTCCTTCACCTTGGCGGCCATCCGCTCGAAGTCCTGCGCCGCATCCCCGCCGCCCACGCCGAACCCGAGCGTGCGGTTCTTGGTGATGTCCTTGGCCCCGACGTTCGAGGTCATGATCACGACCGTGTTCTTGAAGTCGATCACGCGGCCGTAGTTGTCGGTCAGGTGCCCCTCGTCGAGGACCTGCAGCAGGATGTTGAAGACGTCCGGGTGCGCCTTCTCGATCTCGTCCAGCAGGATCACGCTGTACGGCTTGCGGCGGACCGCCTTGGTCAGCGTGCCCGAGTCCTCGTAGCCCACGTACCCTGGCGGCGCGCCGATCAGGCGGGACACCGAGAACTTCTCCATGTACTCGCTCATGTCGACGCGGATCAGCGCCGACGCGTCGGCGAAGAGGAACTTGGCCAGCGCGCGGGCCAGCTCCGTCTTGCCGACGCCGGTGGGGCCGCAGAAGATGAACGAGCCGATCGGGCGGCGGGGGTCCTTGAGCCCCGCCCGGCTCCGCCGGATCGAGCGCGCGATCGCCTTGATCGCATCCTCCTGCGCCACCACCTGGCTGTGCAGCTCCTCCTCCATGCGGAGCAGGCGCGCCGTCTCGGCCTCCTGCAGGCGCGTGACCGGGATCCCCGTCCACCGCCCGACGATGAAGGCGATCTCCTCCTCGCCCAGCACCGGCCGGATCGACTGCCGCTTCTGCTCCCACTCCTCCTGCCGCGCGCGGATCTGGCCCTGCAGCTCGCGCTCGGTGTCGCGCAGCGCCGCCGCGCGCTCGAAGTTCTGGTCGCGGACCGCGGCGTCCTTCTCGGCGTTCACCTTCTCCAGCTGGCCCTTGAGGTCCGCCACCTCCGGCGGCGGCACCTGCGCCGAGAGGCGCGCGCGCGCGCCCGCCTCGTCGATCACGTCGATCGCCTTGTCGGGCAGGAACCGGTCGGTGATGTACCGCTCCGAGAGCTTCGCCGCGATCCCGAGCGTCTCGTCCGGGATCGTCACGCGGTGGTGGTCCTCGTACTTCGCGCGCAGCCCCTTCAGGATCTCGACCGTCTCCTCGATGGAGGGCGGATCCACGACGACGGTCTGGAAGCGGCGCTCGAGCGCACCGTCCTTCTCGATGTACTTGCGGTACTCGTTCAGCGTCGACGCGCCCACGCACTGCAGCTCGCCGCGCGCGAGCGCCGGCTTGAGCATGTTGCTCGCGTCGATCGCCCCCTCCGCCGCGCCCGCGCCCACCAGCGTGTGCAGCTCGTCGATGAACAGGATGATCTGCTTGTTCTGGGCGATCTCGTTCATCACGGCCTTGAGCCGCTCCTCGAACTGGCCGCGGTACTTGGTCCCCGCGATCACCGCCGCCATGTCGAGCGAGAGCACCCGGTGGTCCCGCAGCGAGTCCGGGCAGGTGTTGTTGGCGATCATCTGTGCCAGCCCCTCGACGATCGCGGTCTTCCCCACCCCCGGCTCGCCGATCAGCACCGGGT
>CAZPJF010000172.1:0-7481 GCA_964586095.1 uncultured Gemmatimonas sp.
AGCTGCTACCGCACCCGCAGCCGCCGGTGGCGTTCGGGTTCTTGAACGTGAAGCCGGAGCCCTGCATGGACGTCACGTAGTCGATCGTCACGCCGTTCAGGTACTGCATCGAGAACGGGTCGACGAAGACGTTGAAGCTGCCCTGCGGCAGGATCGTGTCGTCATCGGCCGGCTTGTCCTCGATCAGGAGGCTGTACTTGAAACCGGAGCAGCCACCGGGCTGCACGCTCACGCGGAGGCCGCCGACCTCGGGGGCGACGTTCTCCGCGCTCATGAACTTCTGGACCTCGGTCGACGCCGCCGCGGTGATGGTGACCGCGACCTCGGGCGTGTTCATCGTGCTCATCGGGTTCCCTCCGAAGTGGGATCGGGCCGCCAAGGGGGCGGGCTCGAAGTAATCCGGAATATACGGTTCGGGGTTCCGCGGACAAGGACGCGCCGGCGGCCCTCCCCGTCGTGATACCCCCGTCCCGCGGCGCCCGCGCACCCCGGGTGCGCGTCGCCCGGTCAGGGGGTGCCGGACGTCGCGGAGGACGCGGCCGCGGTCCCGGCGCCGAGCGCCAGGCCCGTCGCCAGGTCCGCGACCGCCGTGCGCACGGGGCCGATGCGCGAGTTCTCGCGCGTCGGGTTCACGCGGTTCGTCAGAAGGATCACGAACCGGTCGTTGGCCGGATCGATCCAGAGGGACGTGCCGGTGAAGCCCGTGTGGCCGAAGGCCGGCCGCTTCATCACGCGGCCGGCCGAGTTCCCGCCGGTCGGGGTCTCCCACCCGAGCGCCCGGTTGGAGAGCAGCACGTTCTGCACCCGCGTGAAGTCCCGCAGCGTCTCGCTGCGCACGACGCGCGTCCCGTCGAGCGCACCCCCGCCCAGCAGCATCCGCGCGAAGCGCACGAGGTCGTCGGCGGAGCTGAACAGGCCCGCGTGCGCCGAGACGCCGCCGAGGAAGTGCGCGTTCTCGTCGTGCACCTCGCCGCGCAGGTGCCGGCCGCGCCAGGGGTCGCGCTCGGTCGGCGCGATCCGCGGGCGCCACGCCGCGGGCGGCAGGTAGCGGGTCTCGTCCATGCCGAGCGGCGTGAACAGCTTCGCGGCCAGGTACGCGTCGAGCGGCAGGCCGCTCACCCGCTGGATGATGTCGCCGAGCAGGATCGCTCCCAGGTCGGAGTAGACCATCCGCGCGCCGGGGAGCGTGTCGAGCGGCGTGGCGTAGATGAGCCGCCGCGCCGAGTCCGCGCTGTTGGACTCGAGCCAGAGCCGGCGGTAGGCCGGCAGGCCGGACGAGTGCGTGAGCAGGTGGCGCACCGTCACCCGGTCCTTGTGCCGGCCCGTCCACTCGGGGAGGTAGCGCTGCACGGGGGCGTCGAGGACGACCTTCCCCTGCTCGACGAGCTGCATCATCGCGGTCGTCATGCCCACGACCTTGGTGAGCGAGGCGAGGTCCCAGACGGTGTGCAGGTCGGGGGCCGGCGCGGTCGCGTCCCAGTCGAGCCGCCCGGCGGTCGCCTGCGCGAGGATGCCGCGCCGGTCGCCGACGAGGGCGATCGCGCCGGGGAAGGCCGAGTCGCGGACGCCCGCGTCGAGGATCGCCTGCAGCGAATCGGCGAGGGAGCGGCGGGTGGTGTCCGGTGCGCCGACGCCGTCGCCCAGGGTGAAGAAGCCGGGGAGCGTGATCGGCGCGCGGCCGCGGAACGGGACCCGTCCGGCGACGACGCGCGCCGCGGCGCGCTCCACCGCCTCGCCGCGCCCGTAGGTCGCGACATAGCCGGAGACCCAGCCGAACTCGCGGATCACGTACGGATTGGAGAACGCCACGACGGTCACCGGGCGCTCGATGGCGACCGAGTCGATCCACCGCGCGACGTGCTCGCCGACGGCGAACCGGCCCTCGCCCTCGATGGTGCGCACGAAGGTCGCGACGACCACCCGTTCGCCCGGCCGCAGCAGCGAGTCGAGGCGGGCGCGCGGGGTCGTGTGGTTGATCCGCAGGATCCGCGCGTCGGGGAGCAGGCCGCGCAGCTCGGCGGCGAAGGTCCGGCCCGCGCTCACGTCCGACTCGGCGGCGAAGGTGACGATCGCCGTGCGCGGCCCCGGCTTGAGCGGGAGCTGGGCGTCATCGTTCCGGAGCAGCGTGATGGCGTCCTCCGCGATGCCCTGCGCCGCGCGGCGATGGGTCGCCGAGCCGACGACCTCGCGGAGCGAATCGAGGTCGACGAGCGGACGCTGGATGGCGCCGGTGCGCACCTTGTACTCGAGGATGCGCCGGACCGAGGCCTCGATGCGGGCGGGCGGGATCTCGCCGCGCTCCACCGCCGCGGTGAGCGCCGCGATCGCGGCCGGCACGTCCGCCGGCATCAGGAGCACGTCCGCGCCGGCCAGTACCGCGCGCACCGAGCTCTCCTCCACGCCGTACCCGGCCCCCACGCCGCGCATGTCCATCGCGTCGGTGAAGGTCAGCCCGCGGAACCCGAGGGTGTCGCGGAGCAGGCCCTGCATGATCGCCTGCACGAGCGTCGCCGGCGTGCTGTCGTGCGCCACGGCCGGCAGGGCGATGTGCGCGCTCATCACGGCGGCGGCGCCGGCCGCGATGGCGGCGCGGAAGGGGCGGAGTTCCATGCTGTCGAGCCGCGTGCGCGACGCCGAGACGATGGGGAGCGCGAGGTGCGAGTCGGTGTCGGTGTCGCCGTGGCCGGGGAAGTGCTTGAGCGTCGCGATCACGCCGTGCTCCTGCACGCCGGCGGTGAACGCCGCGCCGAGGCGCGAGACGGCGCCCGGTTCCTCGCCGAACGACCGGACGTTGATCACCGGGTTCGCCGGGTTGTTGTTCACGTCCACCGCCGGCGCGAACGCGACGTGGATCCCCACCGCGCGCGACTCGGCGCCGATGATCCGGCCCGCGAGCCGGGCGTGCGCCTCGGAGCCCGCGGCCCCGATGGCCATGTTGCTGGGCAGCACGGTCGCGTCGCCGCCGCGGAGCAGCCCCGGCGTGAACGTCCCGCCCTCCAGCCGGCCGAGCCCCGGCTCCACGTCGGAGGCGACGAGGAGCGGGAGGGCGGACCGGCGCTGCAGCGCGTTCACCTTCGCCGCCACCTCGATCGGCGAGCCGAGCGACATCACCACGCCCCCGACCTTGTCGAGGGTGATGCGGTCCACCGCCCAGGTGAACGAGGAGTCCGTCGTGCTGGTATAATCCCCCAGCACCCAGATCATCACCATCTGCGCGATGCGGTCGCGGAGGGGGAGCGCCGCGACGGTGCGGTCGATCCAGGCGGTCGCCGCGGGCGGGAGCGGTGCGGTGAGGGAGGGGGGCACGTCGTGCAGCGCGCCTGGGGCACCCGGTGCGCGCGGCGCGAGCGGACCGGGCGCCGCCGGCGCGGCGCACGAGAGGGTGACCACGAGGCCGGCGAGTCCGGCGCGACGGAGGAGCGAGGCGTGCGACATCAGGGCGTGCGGACGGGGGGAAGGATGCTGGTGGCGCTGGGCATCGGCGCGATGGCGGCGTGCGCGGCCGCGCCGCGGGCCCAGGAGCGACGCGGGCCCGAGGGGCCGGCCTTCCGGCCGGGCATCACGGTCCTGCTGGACGATTCGCTGCAGCTGCTCGCCGGCCGGCGCGTCGCGCTCATCGTGAACCATACCAGCGTCGACGCCAAGGGCACCATGCTGGTCGACCTCCTGCGCGAGGATGCGCGGGCGCGGCGCGCCAACATCCAGCTCGTCCGGCTCTTCTCGCCCGAGCACGGCATCCGCGGCGACAAGGACGTCACCAACCTGCCCGACCAGCGCGACGAGCGCTCCGGGCTCATGGTGCACTCCCTGTACCGCAACGCCACCGAGGGGCCGGCCGACAGCCTGCTCCGCGACGTCGACGCGCTGGTGTTCGACCTGCAGGACATCGGCACGCGCACCTGGACCTATGTCGGCGTGATGGTCTACGGCATGCGCGCCGCGGCGCGCGTGGGGATCCCCTTCATCGTGCTCGACCGCCCCAACCCGCTCGGCGGCCGGGCCGAGGGCCTGCTGCTCGACTCCGCCCTCGCGAATCCCGAGGACCCGAGCCCGAGCCGCCGCGGCAAGGCGTACGCATTATACCCGGCGCCGCTGCGCCACGGTATGACGATGGGGGAGATGGCCCGGTGGTTCGCCGCCGAGCTGCGCATCCCGGTCCAGCTGAGCGTGGTCGCGATGTCGGGGTACCGCCGGTCGATGTGGTGGGACGACACCGGCATGCCCTGGACGGTGCCGTCGCCCTCCATGGCCGACCTCACGAGCGCACTCATCTACCCCGCGCTCGTGCCGTTCGAGGGGTCGAACCTCTCGGTGGGGCGGGGGACCGCGCAACCGTTCCAGCAGCTCGGCGCCCCCTGGCTCGACGCGAAGCGCGTGGTCGACCTGCTCGCGGACCGGAGCGTGAGCGGGGTGCGGTTCGAGGCCGTCCGGTTCACGCCGCGGAAGTCCGGCGATGCCAAGTTCAATGACCGCGAGATCCCCGGCGTGCGGGTGGTCGTGGAGGACCGCGACCGGGTGCAGGCCGCGCGGGTGGGGACGGCGCTCACGTGGGCGATCGCCAAGGTGCACCCCGACTCGCTGCGCCTCAACGCGCGGGTGTTCGACGAGCGATTCGGTGCGGCCTGGGGCCGCGAGGCGCTCCTCCGCGGGGACGACCCGGACGAGGTGATCGACCGGGTCCAGCCGGAGATCGTCGCGTTCCAGCGGCGCATCCGTCCCTACCTGCTATACTAGAGGCCGACCTTCGCCGCACCCCTCGCGATGCTCGCTCTCTGGGGCTGGATCAAGGCCGGCTACCTCCGGCTGATCGAACCCATCATCGAGTTCTTCGTCCGCCGACGGACCTCACCGAACCTCATCACGACGGTGGGGACCGCCTGTGCCTGCCTGGCCGGCGGCCTCTTCGCGGCCGGCCGGATCTCGCTGGCCGGCTGGACGCTCGGGATCCTCGCCTTCTTCGACGTGGTCGACGGGAGCGTGGCGCGGCGCACCGGGCGCGAGACCACCTTCGGGGCCTTCTACGACTCGACCCTCGACCGCGTCGCCGACGGCTTCCTCCTCGGTGGCCTCGTGCTGTTCTACGCGCTGCATGACGTGCCGCGGCGCGAGGTCATGGTCGGGATCGCCCTGCTGGCGCTCCTGGCGACCCTCCTCACATCGTACACGCGGTCGCGCGCGGAGCTGATCGGCGTCGGGATGAAGGGCGTCGGCTGGATGGAACGCCCCGAGCGGATCGCGCTCCTCGCCGCGCCGCAGGCCTTCTTCGGCCGGCGCCTCGACGGCTGGATCCTCGACGGCGTGGTCACGCTGCTCGCGCTCACCGCCGTGGTGACCGTGGTCCAGCGCATCCAGCACGTGGCGCGCACCACCGCCGCCCCCACCGACTGACCGGCGCGCGCCGCCGATCCCGCCTCTCCCCCTCGCGTCATGTCCCCCACGCAGATCCGTCCCGCCTCCGGCAAGCTCGGCATCCTCACCCCCGGCCTCGGCGCCGTCGCGACGACCTTCATGGCCGGCGTCGAAGCCATCCGGCGCGGCGACGCCAAGCCCATCGGCTCGCTCACCCAGATGGCCACGATCCGGCTGGGCGACCGGCGCGAGGGCCGCTCCCCGCTCATCCGCGACTTCATCCCCCTCGCGGACCTCGATGACATCGTCTTCGGCGCCTGGGACCCCATCCCGGACGACGCCTACACCGCCGCGCGGAAGGCCGGCGTGCTCACGCCGCAGGACCTCGAGCCGCTGAAGGACTTCCTCTCGGCGATCCAGCCGATGCCGGCCGTCTTCGACCAGCGCTACGTGACGCGGCTGCACGGGACGCACGTGAAGCGCGGCACGAGCAAGCGCGACCTCGCCGAGCAGCTCCGGCACGACATCCGGGAGTTCCGGCGCGCGAGCGGGGCGGAGCGCGTGGTCGCGGTCTGGTGCGGCTCCACGGAGACGTTCATCGCGCCCTCGGCGGTCCATGCGAGCCTCGCGGCGTTCGAGCGCGGCATGGCGGAGGACCACGCCGACATCGCGCCGTCGATGCTGTACGCGTGGGCCTGCCTCATGGAGGGCGTGCCCTACGCGAATGGCGCCCCCAACCTCGCCGTCGACGCGCCGGCGCTCGTCGCGCTCGCCGAGCGCGAGGGGGTGCCGATCTCGGGGAAGGACTTCAAGACCGGGCAGACGTGGATGAAGACCGTGGTGGCGCCGGGGATCAAGGCGCGCATGCTGGGGCTCGAGGGGTGGTACTCGACCAACATCCTCGGCAACCGCGACGGCGAGGTGCTGGACGACCCCGCGTCGTTCAAGACCAAGGAGGAGTCCAAGCTCTCCGTGCTGCACACCATCCTGCAGCCGGAGCTGTACCCGGAGCTCTACGACGGCTTCAGCCACGTGGTGCGGATCAACTACTATCCCCCGCGCGGCGACAACAAGGAGGGGTGGGACAACATCGACATCACCGGCTGGATGGGGTACCCCATGCAGATCAAGGTGAACTTCCTCTGCCGCGACTCGATCCTCGCGGCCCCGCTGGTGCTCGACCTGGCCCTCTTCAGCGACTTCGCCCACCGGGCGGGGCTCAAGGGGCCGCAGGAGTGGCTATCTTTCTACTACAAGAGCCCGATGGCCGCCCCCGGCCTCGCGCCCGAGCACGACCTGTTCATCCAGCAGACCAAGCTCAAGAACACGCTGCGCCACCTCATGGGCGAGTCCCTGGTGACGCACCACGAGGAGGAGCGCGATCCATGAAGCCGACCCTGTGGCGCCGCGGCGCCGTCGCCGTGCTCGCCGCGGCCGTGCTGGCCGCCGTCCCGAGCTGCGGGCCGGGCCCGGACGCCGGCGTGCTCCGCTTCCAGACCGACGACTTCGAGTTCCGCGTCAGCGCCGACGTGATGCCGCCGCGCGCCGTCGAGGAGATCACCTACACGGTGGTCGTGCGTGACCGCGAGACGCAGGAGCCGATCGTGAACGGCGAGGGGCGCATCTTCGCGACCAACGCCGACCGCAAGACGGTCCACAACGGCTTCACCTACGGCCCCGAGGTCGGGACCTACCGCGCCCGCATCCGGTTCATCACCGCGGGCGAGTGGGCCATGGGCATCCAGTTCCGCCGCGACTCGACCGAGGCCCTGCAGCGCACCCACGACTGGCGCCAGCAGGTCCGCAACGAGTCGACGCCGGGCACGCCGTAGCCTTCCTCGTCCATCCTCCATCCTCTCGCCTGAGCATGCTCCACTTCCACCGCACCTCGCTCCACCCCGACGCCGTGCTCGCCGCCGCGGACGCCTTCTTCCCGACCATCGGACTCCGTCCCGCCGGGCAGACGGCGCGCAGCCGCACCTTCACCGGCGTGGTCGGCACGCCCGAGGTGCCGTCGACGCTCGAGCTGAGCGTGCGCATGGAGGGCGGGCACTACACGTTCATCGAGGCGCGCACCGACCAGATGGGCGAGAGCCGCCTCGACCGCAACGTCAAGAAGTTCTTCGTGCAGG
>CAZPJF010000173.1:0-7472 GCA_964586095.1 uncultured Gemmatimonas sp.
GCTCGCGGGCTACGCCGGGCAGGACCGGTTCGGCTTCGGCGGCGCCGACCAGCTCGTGCGCGCGTTCCCGCGCGCGGGGGCGGACACCGCGTGGTTCGCGTACTCGCACGGCGAGCGGCGCTGGAACGCGATCGCGCGGCCGGCCTGGGTGCGGTAGCGCGCGCGGCACCCTCCCCTCGGGCGTCGCGCGCCGCACCCTCCCCTCCGGCGTCGGGCGCCGCTACGTCCCCCGCGGCTTCGCGCGCCGCGTCGCCTGCGCCGTGAGCGGGTCGTCCGGCCAGTGGTGCCGCGGATAGCGGCCCTTGAGGTCCTTCCGGACCTCGAAGTAGCCGCTGCGCCAGAAGCTCGCCAGGTCGCGCGTGACCTGCACCGGACGATGCGCCGGCGAGAGCAGGTGCATCGTGACGGGCACCCGCCCGCGGCCGAGCCGCGGCGTCTCCGCGAGGCCGAAGACCTCCTGCAGCCGCACCGCGAGCACCGGCGCGGCGGGGTCGCCGTAGTCGACGGGGACGCGCGACCCGCTCGGGACCTCGAGGTGCGTGGGCGCGAGCTCGTCGAGCGCGCGCCGCGCCGGCCAGGGGAGCCGGTCGAGCAGCGCCGCGCCGAGGTCGAGGCGCGCGAGGTCGGCCCGCCGCCGCGCGCCGGTCGCCGCGGGCCGGAGCCAGGCGTCGAGCCCGGCGAGCAACGCCGCGTCGCTCACGTCCGGGTAGTCGTCGGGTGCCACCCGGTGCGCGAACGCCAGACGCGCCCGGAGCGCCAGCGCCGCTGGCGACCAGGGCAGCGACGCGAGCCCCGCGGAGCGCACCGCGCCGAGCAGGGCGTCGGTGACCTCCTCCGCATCGACGTCGCGCAGCGGCCGCTCGCGGAACACCAGCGCGCCGGCGCGCTCGCGCTCGGTGGCCCGCACCGCCTCGGTGCGCGCATCCCACGTCACCTCGCGCTCGGTGACGACGGCCGCGCCCAGCGCGGCGCGCGCCTCCGTCTCGTCGAGCGGCGCGGCCAGCCAGATCCGGCTCTCCGGCGCGACGCCGTCGAGGTCCGCGATCGCGAGGAACGGCGCGCGCGCGAGCGCGCCGGGCGCCTCGAGCCGTGCCCCGCGGCCGTTGCGGAGCAGGAAGCGCGCGCCCTCGCCCGCGCGCCGCATCGCGATGCGGTCGGGGTAGGCGAGCGCGACGAGCGTGCCCACGCGCTCGACGTCCTCGGCGTCGTCGCGTGCGTCGGGGCCCAGCGCGCGCCCCAGGGCACGCGCCTCCAGGCGCACCCGCTCCGCCCGCGCCCGGTCGATGTCGGCCGCCCCGCGCTCCCGCAGCGCGAGGAGGCGCGTCCGCAGGTCGGCGTCGAGCGCGGCGGCCTCGCGCCCGAGGAGGTCGCGTTCCGCGAGCAGTGCCGCGACCTCGCACGCGAGCGTCGCCGCCCCGCGCGCGGCGCCCACCAGGACGAGGTGGGCGAGGCGCGGTGCGACGCCGAGCGCCGCCATGGCGCGGCCGTGCGGGGTCGCGCGTCCGTCGGCATCGAGCGCGCCGAGGTCCGTGAGGAGTGACCGCGCCTGCGCGAGCGCGCCGGCGGGCGGCGCGTCGAGCCAGCGCAGCGCCGACGCGTCACGCACGCCGGCGCAGGCGAGCTCGAGCGCGAGCGGCGCGAGGTCGGCCTCGAGGATCTCCGGCACCGCGCGCGCCGGCAGCGCCCCCTGCTCCGCCTCGGACCAGAGGCGCACGCACACGCCGGGCGCCACGCGCCCGGCGCGCCCGCGCCGCTGGTCCGCCGAGGCCTGCGACACGCGCGTGGTCTCGAGGCGCGTCATCCCGCTGCGCGGGTCGAAGCGCGGCGTCCGTGCGAAGCCCGAGTCGATCACCACGCGCACCTCCTCGAGGGTGACCGAGCTCTCCGCGATCGCGGTGGAGAGCACCACGCGGCGCTGCGCGCCGCGGCGCCGGAGCACGCGATCCTGCTCGGCCAGTGTGAGGCCGCCGTGCAGCGTGAGCACCTCGGCGTCACCGAGGCCGCCGGCGCGGCCCCCGGCGTCGGCGCGGCCGGCATCCGCCGCCACCGCCGTGCCCGCGTCGCGCGGCGGGGGGTCCGCCTCGAGCAGCGCACGCCGCGTGCGCTCGATCTCCGCGATCCCGGGCAGGAACACCAGCAGGTCGCCGGTGGTCGCCGTCCACGCCTCGCGCACCGCGGCCGCCACGGCGAGCGCGGGCGGCGTGCCCGCGCGCGGTGGACGCCAGCGCGTCTCCACGGGGAAGGTGCGTCCCTCGCTCACGATGGTCGGCGCGTCATCGAGCAGCGCGGCCACCGGCGCCGCCTCGAGCGTCGCCGACATCACCGCCACGCGCAGGTCCGGCCGCAGCACCGCGCGCGACTCGAGCGTCAGGGCGAGACCGAGGTCGGCGGTGAGGTGGCGCTCATGGAACTCGTCGAAGAGCACCGCCGCGACGCCGTCGAGCGCGGCGTCGTCCTGCACCATGCGCGTGAGGATCCCCTCGGTGACGACCTCCACGCGCGTGCGGGCGCCCACGCGCGACTCGTGGCGCACGCGATAGCCCACGGTCGCGCCCGGCTCCTCGCCGAGGAGGCGCGCCATCTGGGCGGCCGCGGCCCGCGCGGCGATCCGCCGCGGCTCGAGGACCAGGATCCGCTGGCCTGCCGCCCACGGCGCGTCGAGGAGGGCGAGCGGCAGCCGCGTGGTCTTGCCCGCGCCCGGCGGCGCCACCAGCACCGCCGCGCCGCGCGCGTCCAGCGCGCGCAGCACCTCGGGGAGCACGGCGTCGATCGGGAGCGGCGGGGCGTCGCGGAGCGTGGGCACGGCCGGAAGGGGAACGGGAGCGCGGGGCGGGGCGGGCGTCGGTCCGGGCGGCCCGGGCCGCTGGAACCCGCCTTTCGCCGGTCGCGTACCACTCGTACGACCGGCCGGATAACTTAGGGGAACCGCATGACCGAACACACCCTGACCGGGCGCGCCGCCACCGCGCCCCGCGACCGGATCTTCTGGTCCCTCGTGATCCTCGTCGCCGCCGCCGACATCGCGACCAAGCGATGGGCCGAGCAGGCACTCGGGCTGCACGTGCCGCAGGACGTCCTCACGCCCTGGCTGCGCTGGACGCTGACGTACAACACCGGCGCCGCGATGAACCTCTCGCTCGGGGCCGCCTCGCGCATCGTGTTCAGCGCGATCGCGCTGGGCATGCTCGTCTACCTCTTCCGGCTCTACCGCCAGAGCGCGCCCACCGCGCGCGCGACCCCCGCGGCCCTCGCCCTCATCGCGGCCGGCGCGTTCGGGAACCTCCTCGACCGCCTGCGCCACACCAAGGGCGTCGTCGACTTCATCGACGTGGGGACAGCGGAATGGCGCTTCTGGACGTTCAATGTCGCCGACATGGGCGTCACCATCGGCGCGCTCCTCCTCGCGCTCCTGCTCTGGCGGGAGGGCGAGGCGCCCGAGCAAGTTCCTTCCACCACCCCAGCCCCGAGCCCCACCGATGACGCAGCGTCGTGACTTCCTCGTGCAGGCCTCCCTCCTCGCCGCCGGCACCATGGTCGCCGGGTCGCTCGAGGCGCAGGGCGCGCCGGCCGCGCAGGCCCAGGGCTCGTACGACATGTCATGGACGGACCGCATCACCGGCAAGCATCGCATGGCGTTCGACGCCCCCGAGGTGAAGGATGGCGTCGCGCTCCACCAGGCGCGGTCGTTCCTCTCGGGGTACGCCACCGTGTACGGCCTCAAGGACGCGGACCTCTCGGCCGTGCTCATCATCCGCCATGCCGCCGTGCCCATGGTGCTCGGCCATGAGCTCTGGGCGGACGGCGCCTTCGGCGAGAAGGAGAAGCTGAAGGACCCGGCCACCGGCGAGCCCGCCAAGCGGAACCCGTTCATCGAGGTGCCGCAGGGCGCGTCGAACGCCTACACGTGGCCCGATGGCGCGCTCGACAACCTGATGGCGCGCGGCGTGGTCGTGCTCGCCTGCGACCTCGCGCTCAACAACGTCGCGGGGCAGGTCGCGCAGCGCCGCGGCATCCCGCGGCAGGATGCGCGGCAGCTCATCTCGCAGCACCTGCTCAAGGGCGTCTACCGCATGCCGTCGGGGATCTTCGCCACCTGCCACGCGCAGGCGCTCGGCTGCGGCCTGATGTACGCGGGCTGAGCCCGCAGCGCGCGGCCGGCGGTGACTACGCCACCGCGCTCCGCCGCAGGGCCAGGTCCGCGAGCAGCGCCTCGGCCGCGCGGCGACCGCTGCGCAGCGCGCCGTTGATCGACGGCGTCTCGAGGTGGTCGCCGCACGCGTAGAGCCCCTCCCCGAGCCGCACCGCGCGCTCGGGCTGCAGCCCGCCGGGCACGCGTGGCAGCGCATGCGTGACCCGCACCGCGCGGAGGAGCCGCCAGCTCCGCACCGCCTCCGCGCCGAACCAGCGCCCGAGCTGGCGCCGGGTGCTCCGGTCGAGCTCGGCGTCCTCCTGCCCCGGCGTCCCGACGATCGTTGCCGCCACGAGCGCGGCGCCCGGCGGCGCGTAGGTCGGCGCCACGTCGCTCGGCACGCACAGATGGCTCACGGGGCCGCTGCCCGGCTCGCCGTTGAGCACCAGCAGCGGGTCGCCGAGGGGGGAGGCCGGCGCCGCGTAGTTGAGCGTCACGCAGCCGTTCCACGCGGGCACGCGCGTGCCCGGCACCAGCACCGCGAGGTGGCGCGCATCGGTCGCGACGATCACCGCGCGCGGCGCGAACGCCTCGCCGGTCGTGAGCTCGACCCGGCCCGGCCGTGCCGTGCGCACGCGTGCGTGCGTCCGCAGCACGCCGGCCGGGAGCGCGCGCGCGAGCTGCGCGGGGATCGCCCGCATGCCGGCGGCGGGGAGGGTCGCGCGGCCCGCCGCGAACATCGCGAAGAGGAACTCGAACCAGTGCGACGGCGCGGTGAGCTGCGCGTCGAGGAAGACGCCGCCGAAGAAGGGGCGGAAGAACCCGTCGATCGCACGCTCGGAGAACCCGCGATCCACGAGCGCGCGCGCGGCGGTGCGGTCGGAGACCTCGGCGTCGACGGCGGCGGCGCGCAGCGCGTCACGCCGCAGCGTCATCATCCGCCATGCGTCGGCGGGGGTGAAGACGCCGCTCACGAGCGAGCGCACGCCGGCCAGCGGTGCGCGCCACGGATCGGCCACGCGTCCGAACCCGCCGGCCCGGCGCACCAGCGCGCCCGGGGCGAACGCGCGCAGGTCCAGCGCCGACAAGTCGAGTTGCCGCTGCGCCTCCGGATAGGAATCGAGCAGGACCTGGAAGCCGCGGTCGAGCTGGAAGCCCTCCACCGACTCCGTCGCGACGCGTCCCCCCGGCGCCTCGGAGGCCTCCAGCAGCAGCGTCGGGATGCCCGCCGCCGTGAGCGTGCGGGCAGCGGCCAGGCCGGCGAGGCCACCACCGACCACGATGACGTCCGGGTTCGCGGGCATGTCCGGCCAACGTCCGGACCGGGTCCGCCGGTTCCGGCTGCAGGCCGGCACCGCACCCGCTAGGTTCGAAGCGTGTCGACGCCCCCCCTCGCCTTCGTCGCCGGCGCCACCGGGTACACCGGTCGCGCCGTGGTCACGAGGCTCGTCGCGCGCGGCGTGCGCACCGTCGCCCACGTGCGGCCCGGCTCCGCCTCCGGCGACGCCGGGGCGGCGCGCCTCGCGACGCTCGGCGCCGCGGTCGACCGCACGCCGTGGGAGCCGGCGGCGATGCGCGCGGCGCTCACGCGGCTGCAGCCGGCCTTCGTATTCGCCCTGCTCGGGACCACGCGTCGCCGGGCCGCCCGCGAGGGGATCGACGCGCCGTACGAGGCGGTCGACTACGGGCTCACGGCGCTGCTGCACGATGCCGCGGCTGCCTGCGGTGCCGCGCCGCGATTCGTGTACCTCTCCGCGATGGGTGCCGCCGAATCGAGCGGCAATCCCTACCTGAAGGTGCGGGGACGCATGGAGCGCGAGCTGCGCGAGGGACCGCTGCCCTGGCTCGTGGCCCAGCCCGCATTCGTCACCGGCAGCGACCGCGAGGAGTTCCGGCTCGGCGAGCGCGTGGGTGCCGTGGCGACCGATGCCGTCCTCGCGCTCGTCGGCGGGCGCGGCGGCGGGCGCCTGCGCGACCGCTACGCTTCGCTCACGGGGGCACAGCTCGCGGCGGGGCTCGTCGCGCTCGCCCTCGCCGACCCGACGGGACGGCTCCGGGCCGACGCGGCGATGCTGCGCGCCGCGGCGCGGACCGGACCGTGAGCGCCTCGAAGGCGTACGACGAGGGCTACTACGCGCGATGGTACCACGACCCCGCGCGGCGCGTGATCACGCCGGCGGCGGTCGCGCGGAAGGTGCGCCTCGTGACGGGCATCGCCGAGGCGCTGCTGGAGCGGCCCATCCGGTCGGTGCTGGACGTGGGCTGCGGCGAGGCTCCCTGGCGCGCGCACCTGCGCCGACTGCGGCCCCGGGTCCGCTACGTGGGCGTGGAGTCGAGCGCGTACGCGGTGCGCCGCTATGGGAGCACGCGCGGCATCGTGCCCGGCAGCTTCGGGACCCTGGACGCGCTGGGGCTCGACGGCCCGTTCGACCTCATCGTCGTCTGCGATGTGCTGCACTACGTGCCGGAGCGCGAGCTGGCACCGGGATTCGATGCCATCGCCGCACGCCTCGGCGGCGTGGCCTACCTCGAGGCGTACACCACCGAGGACGCGATCGAAGGCGACCGGGCGGGCTGGCACCACCGCAGCGCCGAGACGTACCTCCGGCTGCTGCGCCGCGCCCGCCTCCAGCACGTGGGGATGCACTGCTACGTGGGCGAGGCACTGGCGGGGCGCACCGCCGCGCTCGAACGGGGGCGCGCGTGAAGGTGAAGATCTGCTGCATCGCGAGCATCGCCGAGGCCGAGCTCGCGATCCGGCACGGCGCCGCGGCGCTCGGCCTCGTCTCGGCGATGCCGAGCGGGCCGGGCGTGATCGATGATGCCCGCATCCGCGAAGTGGCGACCTGGGCGCCGGCCGGCGTGCGCACCTTCCTGCTCACCTCGCGCACCGACTCGCGTGCGATCGCCGAGCAGGTGGTGGCGGCGGGCGTGAACACGGTGCAGCTCGTCGACGCGCTGCCGCGTGACGGGCTGACCGTGCTGCGCGCGCTGATCCCGCGGGTGCGGCTCGTCCAGGTGATCCACGTGCGCGACGACGCCTCGGTCGACGAGGCGGTCGACGTGGCGCCGCAGGTCGACGAGCTGCTGCTCGATTCGGGGAACCCGTCGGCTGCGGTGAAGGAGCTGGGCGGCACCGGCCGCACGCACGATTGGGCGCTGAGCCGGCGGATCGTGGAGCGGGCGGGCGTCCCGGTCTGGCTCGCCGGCGGGCTGCGCGCGGAGAACGTGGCGGCCGCCATCGCGGCGGTGCGGCCCACGGGCCTCGACCTCTGCTCCGGCGTGCGTGAGGGCGGGGCGCTCGACCCGGCGCGCCTCGCCCGGTTCTTCGCGGCGGTCCGGG
>CAZPJF010000174.1:0-7468 GCA_964586095.1 uncultured Gemmatimonas sp.
GCCTTCGTGATCGAGCCCTGCATGGGCGGCACGGCGATCCCCGCGAGGAACCCGAGGATCGAGACCACCGAGATGAGCTCGATCAGCGTGTACGCGCGTCGGAGCGACCGCGCGCGCCGGCGCGGCGCCTGCGGCGGTCGCGAACCCATGGGTGAGGTGACCAGGTAGGACATCGTGACTCCGGCGATCGGTCGGGGCGGCCCCCGGGCAGCGCCCTGCGTGCAGCGGTCTGTCCAGAGACGAGCGTCGCCACACGCGAGCAACGCTTCCTCCACTCAGGCAAGAGCCGTGCGAGGGGGGCCCCTCATGGAGTCTCGGCTCGAGCCCGGGATTCTTGTTGCAGGGTGCCCGGATGCTCGCATTTCGCATCGCGGCCCCCGGCGACGGACGTCGTCCCGGCCTATCTTCCCGCCCATGGCCGCCGCCGACGCCACTCGCTCCCTGGTGCTGCCTCCCAAGGTCGCCCTCGTGCTGGGCGGCGGCGGCCTCAAGGGGTTCGCGCACATCGGGGTGCTCCGGGCGTTCGAGGAGCGCGGCCTCCGCCCCACCGTCGTGGCCGGCACCAGCATCGGCTCGCTCATCGCGGCCGCCTACGTGCGCGGCATGCCGATCGCCGAGATGGAGCGGCGCGCCCTGGACCTCCGCAAGAGCGACCTCTTCCGCATCGACCACCTCTCCATGGTCACCAAGCGGATGCTGGCGCCGGCGCTCTACCTCGGGAAGCCGCTCGAGCGGCTGGTCCGCGACATCTGCCCCACGGGCACCTTCGCCGAGCTCGCCCGCCCGCTCCTGGTCAACACGGTCGACCTCGAGAGCGCGCAGCAGGTGCTCTGGGGGCTGCCGGGGCTGCGCGAGGTCGCGGTCTGGGAGGCGGTCTACGCCTCGTGCGCCCTCCCGGGGTTCTTCCCGCCGGGCGTGCTGGGCGGGCGCACCTGCGCCGACGGCGGCATCTCCGACAACGTCCCGGCGCTCGCGGCCTCGTTCGGCATGGACGCCGTGATCGCGGTCGACGTGGGGAGCACGAACATCGCGCGCGCACGCCGGATCAAGGAGAAGGGCTTCGCGGCCATCTACATGCGGTCGGCGCAGGTGATGATGAAGTCGCTGCAATCGCTGCAGCTGCACCAGTGGCAGGGGCCGCCGCTGCTGCTGGTGCGGCCCGCGGTGTGGCAGTTCAACTGGTTCTCGTTCGCGCACGTGCAGCGGATGATCGACCTCGGCTACGAGGCCGCGGTCGACGCGCTCGACCGCGCCGGCGCGTCGCTCATGCTGGGGGGCGTCTGGCCGCGCCGGATGGTCGACGTGCGCGTGGATCGCGCCGCCTGCACCGGCTGCGGGCTCTGCGTGACCCTCGCGCCGCGGCAGATGACCATGGACCGCGACGGCAAGGCCACGGTGCTCGCGAGCCCCGTCGAGTGGTCCCGCGCCGACGGTGACTTCGTGCACCAGTGCCCGACGAACGCGATCCACGTGACGTCCATGGAACACGAACTGCCGCGGCAGACCATGGAGATGCCCATCCAGGAGGACTGAACGCATGGCACGCACGGCCCCCGCGGCGATCACGCTCGCGTTCGTGCTGGCCTGCGCCGCGCCGGCTGCGGCGCAGGATCCGCTCGCCGTGCTGCGCGTGACGCCGGTGGGCGCACTCCGCCCGTCCTCGCGGATCGAGCTCGCGTTCAACGCCCCGCTCGCGGGGCAGCTCGAGGGGCTGCGCGATCCCGCGACCCTGGTGCGCCTCGACCCGGCGATCGGCGCACGCATCGAGTGGCGCGACCCGGCGACGCTGCGCATCACGCCGGACAGCGCGCTGATGCCCGGGACGGCGCTCACCGTGGTGGTCGACAGCTTCGCGCTCCCGGACGGCCGGCGCCTGCGCACGCGGTGGACGCGCCGCTGGCTGGTCGCCCCGCCGTCGATCGTCGGGTCGACCCCCGCGCTCGTGGCCGGGAGTCCGGTGCCGCTCGGCGTCAACGGCCGGATCGTGCTGCTGGTCGGCGGCACGCCGGACACGGCCGCGGTGGCGGCCCGCACCGCCTTCGTCGCGGCGGCCGACCTGCCCGCCGGCGCGCCGCCCGGCGCCCCGCCGTGCGCGGCGTGGCCGGCCGACGGTCGCGCCGGCGTACGGGTCGTCCTGCGGGCGCCGCGTCCGAACGACCCGCCCGCGGCCGGCGCGACGGGACGTCCGCAGGACGCGATCGACGCGCGCTTCGACCGGATGCTGGAGCTCTCCCCCCTGCAGCCGTTGCCCGAGGGGTGCCAGCTCGACCTGATCGTTGGCGGGGTCGGTGCGGGCGACGGCGGCGACGCCGACCGGCGGTACGGCGTCCGCACGGCGAGCCCGGCCTCGCTGCAGGTGACGTGCGGGGTGGTGGTCGACTGCGTCTGGACCCGGCGGCTCGAGCTCATCTCCCCGGCCCCGATCGCCTGGGAGGCGCTGCGGGCCGCGCTGCAGTTCGTGCCGGCGGCGCGCGTCACGTGGCCGGACAGCGCCGCACCGCAGACCCGCTGGAGCTTCGAGCACACGCTCCAGTCCCGCGACACCGTCCGCCTCGTCGTCACCGGCGCATTGCGTGACGTCCACGGACGCGCGGTGCCGGCCCCGCCGCCGTTCGTCCTGCCCGAGCGCATCGCCATGTGGAGCGCGCCCAGGGAGCCCCTCGTCCTCGGCGGCGCCGGCCCGTCCACGATCCCGCTGCGGCACGTCGGCATCGACTCCGCGCGCGTCACGCTGCTCCGCGGCCCGCGTGACGAGCTCTCGGCGCTGCGCTACGCGCTCGACCCGGAGGATGATCCCGCGCTCGGCTGGCGCGACTCGCTGCGCTACACCGTGCCGCTCGCGCCCGACCGGGACACCGAGCGGCTCACCGCGCTCCCGCTGCGCCTGCCCGACGCCGCGTGGCGGCGCGGCTTGCTCGGCGTGCGGATCGAGCCGGTGGGATTCCGGCGCCGGCTCGGCATGTCGCCCGGTCCGCTCCGTCTGCTGGTGCAGCACGCCGAGCTCGCGGTGCACTCGCGGGTGCACGTGAGCGGCGGCGCGGTCTTCGTGACCGATGCGCACGGCGCGCCCGCGGCCGGCGTGCGGGTGCACGCACTGGACAGCGACGGCCGCCGGCTCGCCGCGGCGCGGACCGACGCGGACGGCCTCGCGCGCCTCGACGCCGAGCCGCGGCCCGCGGGGGCGGGCGACCAGTCCTGGCCCTTCGGGGAGATCCATGCCCTCGCGGTGACGCGCGGCCGCGACCGGCTGCTCGTCCTCGAGGCGACCAGCCCGCGCGCACGGCGCGGGGGCGGCGCGCGCGCCGACGTCGTCGTCTTCGCCGACCAGCCACGCTTCGAGCACGCGGCGATCCTCACCGACCGCGACCTGTACCGGCCCGGCGAGATGGTGCACGTGACAGCGCTGGTGCGCGACGGATGGAGCGAGGCGCTCCGGGCCGTGCGCGGCGCGCGCATCCGCTGGCGCCTGACGACGAGCGTCGCGTACGAGGGGGAGGGGAGGACGCTGGCGACGCGCGAGGGGACGACCACCGCGGCAGGGCTCGCGAGCGACTCCTTCCCGCTCCCGCCGGAGGCCGGACTGGGCACGTATCGCGTCGTCCTCGAGCGGCGGCACGGCGACCGCTGGGCGATGACCGCCGGCCGGGTGCTGCAGGTCACCGAGTACCGGGCCCGAGAAGTGTCCCTCGATGCCTCGTTCGACCGGCCGGAGGTCGTGCGCGGCGACTCGCTCCACGCGACGCTGCGCGCCTCGCTGCTCCTCGGGGCGCCGCTGATGGACGCGGAGGTGGAGTGGGCGCTCGACGACGAGGGTCTCGACGAGTGGACCGAGAGCCGGCCGGGATGGAGCGGGGCGGATCCGCTGCGCGAGCGGGACACCCCGCGCGACTCCGGGCTGATCGCGGGCCGGGCGCGGAGCGATGCGGACGGCACCGTCCGGCTCGCGTGGCCCACCGCGGCGCTCGCGGCGCGCGGGTCGGTCCAGGTGCGCCTCGTGGCCACGGTGCGCGACCTCACCGGCCAGAGCGTGAGCAGCGAGGCGCTCGCCATCATCCGCCGCGGCGGACGGCGGGTCCTCATCGGCACGTCCGTCGGGCCGCCCCCGGCGGTCGGACAGAGCCACTCGGTCCGGTTCGGCGTGGTCGATCGCGGCGGCCGCTGGCTCGACAGCCTGCCGGTGCGGCTCACCCTTCTCCGGCAGCACTGGACGACGGACACGGACGGCGGCAGCCGGCTGGTCCACGACACGCTGGCGCGACGCGAGCTCACCGCGCGCGACTCCTCCGGGACGTTCGAGTTCACGCCCACCGCGTCCGGGGTGCTCGCCGTCATCGTGGAGGCGGTCGACGAGGACGGGAGCGCCGTGCGCAGCTCGCAGTGGCTCTGGGTGCGTCCCCGCGGCCCCGATCCACAATCCCACGCGTTCCCCTTCGCGCTGAGCCGCGACTCGGCACAGGTGGGCGACGAGGTCACGCTCCGCTTCACCTCGCCGTGGCCGGACGCCGAGGCATGGGTGGTCGTCGCGCGTGACCGCACGATCGAGCAGCGCCGCCTCCGGGTGGGGACCGGCCCCACGGCGGTGCCACTGCGGATCGATCCGCGCTGGATCCCCTCCGCCCAGGTCTCGGTGACGCTCGTGCGGCGGAGCAGCGCGTCGGACTCCGGGCCGCCGACCGAGCGCCATCGCGCGGCGGACGGCACCGTGGCGGTCTCGGGCGCGGCGAAGCGCCTGCAGGTCGCCGTGCGCGCGCGGCACCCGGAACCGCTCCCGGGGTCGTCGACCACCATCGACATCGACGTGCGCGATGCGGCCGGACGCCCGGTCGCCGGCGAGCTCGTGCTCTGGGCGGTCGACGAGGGCGTGCTCGCGCTCACGGACTACGAGCCGCCCGATCCGCTCCGGCAGCTGCTCGTGGAGGCGTGGTGGCCGGTCCCGGACCTCGTCACCACGCTCGGCGGACCAGGGACCGTGCTCCTCGACAGCCCCTCCTCGATCTCGATGCGGGGGGCGGCGTTCGGCGGCGTGGCCCTGAATGCGGTCGTCACGAGCGACATGATCCAGCTCGACATGGGCGGGTACGGCGCGGCGGCGAGCCTCGCGCAGTCGCCCGAGATCCGCCGGCGATTCCGCACCACGGCGTTCTACCTCGCCGGCATCCGCCTGGATGCGAGCGGACGCACCAGCGTCCCGGTGCGGCTTCCCGACGGCATCACGACGTATCGGGTGATCGCGGTGGCGGTGGATCACGGCGACCGGTCCGGCGTCGGGACGGGCGCGGTCGTGGCGACCAGGCCGCTGGTGGCGCGCGCGGCGCTGCCGCGGTTCGTGCGGGCGGCCGACCGCTTCGCGGCGGGCGTCGCGATCAACGCGCGCGGGCTCCCGGCGCCGCTCCCCGTCGCCGTGCGGGCGCGGGTGGACGGCGCCGCCGCGCTGACGGCCGACACCGCGCGCCTCGTGACGCTGGACCCGGCGGGCACGCGGGTGACGTTCGACGCCACCGCCTCGCGCGGGGCGTCGGCGCGGTTCGAGTTCGCCGTCGCCGGCGGCGCCCTGCGGGACGGCGTGTCGGTGGAGCTCCCCGTGCGCGAGGACCACGCGCCGGAGGCGCGCGCGCTCGTCGCCGTGGTGCGCGACTCCTCCACGCTGCGCCTCGCCCTGCCGCCGGACGTCGACGCGAGCCGGTCGCGGGTCGCGATCCGGGTCGGCACGACGCCGCTCCCGGTGCTGCGGGCCTGGACGACCCGGCTCGACGGCGAGCGCTCCGAGTTCACGTACGCGGTCATGTTCACCGCACGCGGGCTGCTGGCGATGCTGCGGCTGCGCGCCCATGGCGCCATCGCCGGCGTCGACTCCGCCGCGCTCCACCGGCGGCTGGAGGTCGCCGTCGCCACGCTGGTCTCGCGCGTGCTCCCCGACGGACGGGTGCGGCTCTGGCAGGGCGTCGCGCCGGTGTTCGACGACGTCGCGCCGGCGGTCGGTTCGCTCCTGCTCGACGCGCGCGCGGCGGGGGTCGAGGTCCCGGAGTGGTCGCTCACGGCGCTCGCGGGGGCCGGGACACGGACCCTCGAGCGCATGCCGCTGCTGCCGGACACCACGTACGGCGACGCGACGGAGCGGCGCCGGACGATCGCGCGGCATCTCGCCGCCCGGCTCGCGACGATCGACTTCCTCGACCGGCGACCGCTGCCGGCGACGGGCGAGGCGCGCGGCCGGCCCGCGGGCACCGGCGCCACCGCACTCGTCCCGGTGGCGCAGCGCATGGCGTTCGAGGATCGCGCCAGGCTCGCGCGACTCCTCCCGCCCGCCGCTGCGGCGCCGCTGCTCGAGGAGCTGTGGCGGCACGCCCAGGTGCGCGGCGAGCGGATCGACATCGCCGACTCGGTGCTCGCCCTGCGGACGCAGCACTCGCGCATCGCGCCCTTCGCGCGGCTGCTCGAGGCGACCCGGCACCATCAGCCCGACCATCCGCAGCTCGGGCCGCTCGCGCAACGGATCATCCAGCAGGTCTCGGCGGGGGGCTCCTCGGCGTGGAACGCCGCGGACTACGCGAGCGCGGTGGAGGCGATCGCCGGGTTCCAGCGGAGCGTCACGCCGGCGGAGGGCGCCATCGCGGTGCGTGACCGCGCGGGGCGCATGCTGGTGAGGAGCGCGGAGGCCGCGGCGGCGGATGGCCCCTTCGCGAGTGCGCTCGAGTCGCTCCTCGCCCCCGGTGGCGCGGAGCTCGCGCTGCACGTCGACGCGCGCGGCGCGCCGGCGTACGTGAGCGTGACCACGCAGGTCCTGCGGCGGGAGCGCCCGGTCGCCGCCGCCGACGCGGGCTTCGCGGTGGAACGGTGGTACGAGCGCGTCCGCGACGGCCGCATCGTCACGGAGGTCGAGGAGGGCGAGCTGGTGCGCGTGCACCTTCGCGTGACGGCGGACGCGGACCGCGAGTTCGTGGTGGTCGAGGACGCGCTGCCGGCCGGACTCGAGATCGTCGATCCGCACCATCGCGGCTCGGGCGCGGAGCAGGCCCGCATGCTCGAGGAACGGCGCGCCGAGTCGACGGGCGACGACACGCCGGTGCGCTTCCCGTGGTGGCGCTGGAATCCCTGGGACCATGTGGAGCGGCAGGACGACCGGCTCGTGATCCACTCGCGCGGCCTTCCGGCCGGCACGCATGCCTACCGCTACCTCGTGCGCGCCACGACGGCGGGGCGCTTCGTCCGCCCGCAGGCCACCGCGCAGGAGTACTTCAATCCCGGGCTGCAGGGCGCGAGCGAGGGAGGCTGGTTCACCGTGACGCCGCGCCCCCCGCGATGACCGGTGCGATGACCGGTGCGGTGACCGCCGCGGCGTCCGCGCGCCGCCTCCCGCGCGCGCACCCGCGGCCCACCCGGTGCGCTAGATTCCGCGTATGTCCTCCCACAACAGCTTCCGCAGCCGCGACACCCTGACCGTCGACGGGCAGTCGTACGTCTACTACCG
>CAZPJF010000175.1:0-1525 GCA_964586095.1 uncultured Gemmatimonas sp.
CGGTGCTCTTCCACGTCACCAACCTCGAGCAGGACTGGGACGTGCCCCACGGCTTCGCCGTGCTCGGCGCGACGAACGCCGAGCTGCTCATCATGCCGGGGGAGACCCGCACCCTGAAGTGGACGCCGACCAAGGCGGGGGTCTACCCGATCTACTGCACCGACTTCTGCTCGGCGCTGCACCAGGAGATGCAAGGCTACGTCCGCGTGTCGCCGGCCGGGTCGACGGTCGCACTGAAGGCCAACACCCGCTCGGCCGCCCCGGCGGCCCGCGGCCAGGACTGAGGTCCCGATGACGGCCCGTTCACGCTGGTTCGTGCTGGCGGCGGTCGCGCTCCTCGCGACGGCCTACGTCCTTCCGCTGTGGCGCGTGGACCTGATCGCGCCGCAGTACCCCGAGGGGCTCGGCATGCTGATCCGCATCAACGGCGTGGACGGGCTCAAGGAGGGCGACCTCCAGAGCATCAACGGCCTCAACCACTACATCGGGATGAAGACCATCGAGCCCGACGCGATCCCCGAGCTGCGCTTCATGCCGTGGATCCTCGGCGGGCTCATCGTGGGCGGGCTCGCGGTGGCGGCCCTCCGCCGCCGCGCGCCCCTCTACGCCTACACCGCGCTCGTGATCGGCACCATGGGCCTCGGCCTCTGGGACTACTGGCGCTGGGGCTACGACTACGGCCACGACCTCGACCACGAGCGGGCCATCATCAAGATCCCCGGGATGACCTACTCGCCCCCGGTGATCGGCCGGAAGCGGCTGCTGAACTTCACCGCGACCTCGTGGCCCTCCTCGGGCGGGATCGCGATGGGGCTCGCGACGGGGCTCATCGTCCTCGCGTCGTGGACGAGCGCGCGCGCGGCCGGACGCTCCGCCCGCTCCGCCGCCGCGCCGCTGGGGCCCGACGGACTCCCGCTGGCCGCCAGTCCGGCGGGACGGACCTGATGCGGACGCCGCGCGCGGTCCATGCCGCACTGGTCGCGCTCGCCGTGGCGGCCTGCGGGGGCGCCGGCCCGCGGCAGGTCGTGCTCGGCGAGGACGAGTGCGGCTACTGCCGGATGACCGTGAGCGATGCGCGCTTCGCGTCGCAGGCGGTCACGCGCACGGGCCGCGTGCGCGTGTTCGACTCGATCGACTGCCTGGCGGGATACGCGCGCGGCGCCGAGCCCGACGCGATCGCGTCGCTCTGGGTGACGGACGCCGAGGCCCCCGGCACCTGGGTCGCGGCGGAGGCGGCGGGCTACCTCCGCGGCAGCGCGCTCCGTGGGCCCATGGGTGCGACGGTCGCGTTCGCCACCGTGGAGGCGGCCCGGGCGGCGCAGGCGCGCTACGGAGGCGCCGTGGCCGACTGGGCGACCGTCCGCGCGGACACGGCCGCGCATGCGCACTGACATGCGCGCGCGCGCCCGTCTCCTCGCGGCGACTGCCGCGCCGTTCGGGGTGCTGGGCACGCTGCTGCCCGCGCTGCAACTCGCGCCGTTGCTCGCGCCGTTGCTCGCGCCGTTGCTCGCGCCGTTGCTCGCGC
>CAZPJF010000175.1:1625-7439 GCA_964586095.1 uncultured Gemmatimonas sp.
CTCGCGCCGTTGCTCGCGCCGTTGCTCGCGCCGTTGCTCGCGCCGTTGCTCGCGCTGCTGCTCACCGCGGGGCCGGTGGACGCGCAGGCGCGCCGTCTCACGGTGCGCCCCGGCTCGGCACTCCCGACCCTCGCCGCCGCCGTCGCGCGGGCGACGCCGGGCGCGGTGATCACGGTGGCGGCGGGGACCTACGCCGAGCCGACGGTGGTGGTGCGCATCCCGGACCTCATCATCGAGGGCGAGGGCTGGCCGGTGTTCGACGGCGAGGGGGCGCACGAGATCCTCGTGCTCGCGGCCGACCGCGTGACCGTGCGCGGGCTCGAGTTCCGCAACACCGGGATCAGCCAGATGCAGGATCGCGCGGCGCTGCGCGTGGCGGACGCGCGCGACTGCCTCGTGGAGCAGAACCGCTTCCGCGACGCGCTCTTCGCGATCTACCTCCAGCGGAGCACGGGTTGCCTGATCCGCCGCAACGACATCCGCGCCGGCGGGCTCGAGGAGACCCGCAACGGCAACGGCGTGCACCTCTGGTACTCCCCCGGCACGCGCGTGGTGGAGAACACCATCCGCGGCCAGCGCGACGGCATCTACTTCGAGTTCTCCCGCGGGTCGGAGGCGGTGGGCAACGTGAGCGAGGGGAACCGGCGCTACGGGCTCCACTTCATGTTCTCGGACTCGTGCCGCTACGTGCGCAACGAGTTCCGCGGCAACGGCGCCGGCGTCGCGGTGATGTACAGCAAGCACGTCACCATGGACGGCAACGGGTTCCTCGACGCCACCGGGAGCGGCGCCTACGGCCTGCTGCTGAAGGACATCACCGACGGCGCCCTGCTGAACAACCGCTTCGAGGGCAACTCGACCGGGCTCTTCCTCGAGGGCGCCTCCCGCCTCGAGATCCGCGACAACGACTTCCGGCGGAACGGCTGGGCCGTGCGGCTGATGGCCGACGCCGAGGACAGCCACTTCCGCGGCAACGTCTTCGCGGGGAACGCCTTCGATGTCGCGACGAACAGCCGCACGCTCCGCTCGGGCTTCGCCGGCAACTGGTGGGACGGTTACCGTGGCTATGACCTCGACCGTGACGGCGTGGGGGACGTGCCGTTCCGTCCGGTGCGCCTCTTCGCGCTCGTGGTCGAGCGGCACCCCGAGGCGCTGCTCATGCTCCGCTCGCCGGTCACGTCGCTGCTCGACGTCGCCGAGCGGGTCTTCCCCGTGCTCACGCCCGCGCTCGCCGACGAGCGCCCCCTGATGAGGCCTCCGCGATGATCACGCTCGACGGCATCCGCAAGTCGTACGGGGCACGCCCCGTGCTCGACGGCGTCTCGCTCGCGCTCGCGCCCGGCCGGATCACGGCGCTGGTCGGCCCGAACGGCTCGGGCAAGACCACGCTGATCAAGCTGATCCTCGGGCTGGCGCGCCCGGACGCAGGGCGCATCCTGGTCGACGGGATCCCCGCGGACGCGGACGGCGCCTACCGCGCGCGGATCGGCTACGCGCCGCAGGCGCCGCGGCTCCCGGAGCACCTCGGCGTGGGCGAGGTGTTCGCGATGCTGCGGGCCCTCCGCCCCGGCGCGGAGGCCGACGAGGGGATGCTCGAGGCCTTCGGGCTCCGCGCGGAGTGGGCGACGCCGGTGGGCACGCTCTCGGGTGGCTGGCGCCAGAAGCTCGCGAACGCCTGTGCCTTCCTCTTCCAGCCCGACGTGCTGATCCTCGACGAGCCGACGGCGGGGCTCGACCCGGTCGCGAGCGGGCTGCTCAAGGCGGAACTGCGCGCGGCGCGCGCGGACGGCCGCACCATCCTGATCAGCTCGCACATCCTCGTGGAGCTCGAGGAGCTCGCCGACGACGTCGCCTTCCTCTCCGAGGGGCGCCTGCGCTTCGCCGGCCCCGTGGAGGCGCTGCTCAGGGAGACCGGCACCCGCCGGCTCGAACCCGCGGTCGCCGCGCTGCTGCGCGGGCTGAGGGTCGTATGAGCACCGTCGCCCTCGTCCTCCGCGCCGGCGCGCGGGACCTCTCGCGGAGCCGCTGGCTCCTCGCGTACACGGCGGGGTTCTGGGCCGTCACCGAGGCGCTCTTCCTGTTCGGCGGCACCGGGCCGCAGGTGGTCCTCAGCCTGCTGAACGCCATGCTGCTCCTCGTGCCGCTGGTCGCGCTCGTGTTCGGCACCGCGCACGTGCACGCCGCGCGCGAGTTCACGGAGCTCCTGCTCGCCCAGCCACTCTCGCGCCGTGCGGTCTTCCTCGGCCTCTACCTCGGCATGGCGCTCCCGCTCACGGGGGCCTTCCTCGTCGGCGTCGGGATCCCGCTGGTGATGCACGGCGCGGGGACCGAGGCACCGGTGCGCGCGCTGGTGCTCCTCGCCATCGCCGGGGCGCTCCTCACCCTCACCTTCGCCGCGCTCGCGATGGCGATCGCGCTCGGCGTGGATGACCGGCTGAAGGCCATGACGCGGGCGCTCGGCGCCTGGTTCGTGCTCACCATCCTCTACGACGGCGCGATCCTCGCCGCCGTGAGCGCCTTCGGCGACTGGCCCCTGGAGCGGCCGCTGCTCGTCGCCATGCTCGGTAACCCCGTGGACCTCGCGCGGGTGCTCGTCCTCACGGCGCTCGATGCCAACGCGCTCCTCGGCTACACCGGTGCGCTCTTCCGCCGGGTCTTCGGCACCGGACTCGGGCCCGCGATCGCGATGGCCGGGCTGGTGGCGTGGGCGGCGGGGCCGGTGTGGGTGGCGCGCCGGAGGTTCCTCGGGCGCGACTTCTGAACACGACGACGGCCGGGGATCGGCGCGGCGCGGCCGGACGGCCGCGCCGCCGGCCGCCTCGCACCCTCATCCGCCACCCGACCGCCACCGCTCGACGCGCTCGAGCACGTCCCGCACCGTGATCCGCGGCATCCGGTCGAGCCGGTTCTCCATCGAGATCGGATAGTCCTCGCCCGGTTCGCCGTACGCGTCGACCACGAGGTCGAGACCGCGCCGGTAGGGCCCCACGCGCTTCGGGTTGGAGTAGCCGATGAGCGCGATCACGGGCTTCCCGAGCGCGACCGTCATGTGGAGCGGGCCGGTGTCCGGCGTGAGCACGAGCGCGGCACCATCGATGATGCCGACGAGCCCGCGCAGCCCGCCCTGGCCGAGCGCGCTGTACGGCTTCACGCGCGTGCGCTCGAGGATCACCCGCTCGGCGTGCACCTCGCGCGGCGAGCGCGCGCCCACGAGGACCGGCTGGAGGCCGAAGTCGTGCCAGAGCGCGTCGCACACCTCCGCCCAGCGCTCGGGGAGCCAGTCCTTCTGCGGCTTGCTCGTCGCGACCACGATCGGCGCGATCGGGCGGTCGAAATGCGCGAGGAAGTCGCGCTGCCACGCCCGCTCGGCGTCGTTCCACGGCCCGAGGTCCCACACCACCGGCTCGTGCGGCACGCCGAGCCAGTCGACGAACTCGAGGTACTGGTCCTGCACGTGCTGCATCGGATGGGGCGGGATGCGGTGCGTGGTGAAGAGCCAGTTGGCGTCCCGCGCGCGCGCGCGGTCGAAGCCCAGCTTCACCGGCGCCCGCGTGAAGGCCGTGATGAGCCCCGCCTTGAAGTAGACCTGCAGGTTGATGACGAGGTCGAAACGCCGCGCCCGCAGCGCGCGCCGGATGTCGAGGAAGCCGCGCACCCCCGTGGTCCGGTCGAAGAGGAGGATCTCGTCCACGCAGCGGTGGCCGCGCACGAGCGAGGCCGGGCCGGGCTGCAGCACCCAGGTGACGTGCATCGCCGGGTGGTGGCGCTTGAGGGCGGTGAGCACCGGGAGGACGTGCACCGCGTCCCCCACGGCCGACATCATCACCACGCAGACGCGGTCGAGCGGGACGCGGCTCATCGCGGGGCCCCCACGGCCCGCGCGCGCGGGGCGCCGCTCACGCCTGCGCCTCGGCGAGCGCGGCGAGCCGGTCGAGCGCGGCGTCGTCGAGCACCAGCGCCCGGCGGTCGCGCAGCTTGCGGATCGAGCGGTCGAGACGCGCGAAGTTGTGCACGCCGATCTCGGCGTCGTTCGCGGTGCCGAATCGCACCCGGTCGATGTCGAGCACCCAGGCGTGCCAACGCCCGGCATCGCGCGCCAGGTAGAGGTTCTTGGCGTTGAGGTCGGCGTGCTGCGCGCCGGCGGCGCACAGGTCGCGGAGCAGCGTCGCCACGGCGATGAGCTGCGGATCGTGCTCGGCGGCGGCCGCGCGGTTCCACGCCTCGGGGAACTCGGCGCCCGGCGGCAGGCGCCGCGTCGCGACGTCGCAGCGGCAGAAGCCCGGGCCGGCGGGGTAGAGCACGTAGCCGACCAGGTCCGGCGTCCGCACGCCCGCCTCCTGCAGCCGCAGCGACGCCTCGAGCTCCCAGGGCGCGCGACCGGGCCAGACGAACCGGTCGCCGCGCACGGTCGCGAGGAACCCGCCGCGGCGCGCGTGGCGCACGACCACGTCGATGGCGCCGCCGGGGAGGCGCACGCCCCACGCCGTGGCGCGGCCCTGGAAGGGCTCGGCGCCGGGGGCCTGCGCGGCCCACTCGTGCAGGCTCGCCGCGGCCGCCAGCGCCGCGCGGAAGCCGGGTACCGCCGCGACCCGCGCGACGACCACGGCCTCCCCGATCTCGTGTCGCTCGTAGCCGGCGGGTGCCACGACCGCGGTGGGCGTCACCGCTTGACGCGGAAGACCGGCAGCGCCTGGCTCTTCCCCTTCAGCTCCATCGGCGGGAGCGGGTCGAGGGGCGGCGGCGACCCGAGCTCGCGCCGGAAGAGGTCCGAGAGGAGGATCTCCCCCGGCCCGGCGGCGCCGCAGAGCCGGCTCGACACGTTCACCGGGTCGCCGATCACGGTGTACTCGAGGCGCCGGTCCGAGCCGATGTTGCCGGCGAACACGTCGCCGACGTTGAGGCCGATGCCGATCTGCAGGGTGGGGCGCCCCTCGCCCCGCCAGCGCGCGTTCAGGCGGTCGAGTTCCTCCATCATGTCGAGCGCGGCCTGCATCGCGCGGTCACAGTCGTCGCGCTCGCCGATCGGCGCGCCCCACTGCGCCATCACCGCGTCGCCGATGAACTTGTCGAGCGTGCCGCCGTGGCGGAACACGCACTCGACCATCTCGGTGAAGTACTCGGTGAGGAGCTTCGCCATCGTGTCGGGGTTCATCGTCTCCGAGAGCGCGGTGAACCCGCGGATGTCGGAGAAGAGCACGGCCACCTTGCGCTTGTCGCCGCCGAGCTTCACCGCGTCGGGGCTCGACGCGATGCGCGCCGCGAGGTGCGGCGTGAAGAAGCGCTCGAAGTTGCTCCGCGCGAGCGCCTCCTTCCGGATCCGCTCCGCCAGCTGCCCGTTCTCGATCGCCACCGCCGCGATCCCCGAGAACGCGATGAGGAAGTCGAGGTCGTGCTCGGTGAAGCGCTTGAGCGAGAAGTTGTCCACGTAGAGCACGCCGAGGACGCGGTTCTCGCTCCCGATGAGCGGGACGCACATGGCGGACCGCACCTTCTGCAGCATCACCGACTGGCCGGTGAAGCGCTGGTCCTCGCCGGCGTCGTCCGAGAGCACGGCCACCTTGTCGTCGACCGCGGTGCGCGCGATCGACTGCGGGATGTCGCTCGAGGCCCGCTCGCCGCGCCGGTCGCGCGAGATCTTGGGATGCAGGATCCCGAAGTCGTCGGTGAGCTGGATGGCGCAGCGGTCGGCCTCGAGCACCTGGAACGCGTACTCGGCGATCTTCTGCAGCAGCGCCTCGATGTCGGCCGAGCGCGTGAGGCCCTTGGAGACCTCGAGGAGGATCGCGAGGCGGCGCCGGTCCTTCTCGCCGGGAT
>CAZPJF010000176.1:0-7427 GCA_964586095.1 uncultured Gemmatimonas sp.
GTGTCCTCCCCAGGCACCCGCCTCCTCTCCCTCTGGCGCCGCCTGAGCCCCCTCCCCGGCGGCCAGTGGCTCTTCGCCCAGCTCTTCGGCCGGATGGTCCCCTATTCCGGCTCCGTCGGCCCGCGCATCCGCGTCCTCGAACCGGGCCACGCCGAGGTCGAGATCCCCGACCGGCGCTCCAACCGCCAGCACCTCGGCTCGGTGCACGCCATCGCCCTGATGAACGTGGCCGAGATGACGAGCGGCCTCGCGATGATGGCGGGGCTCCCCGACTCGGTGCGCGGGATCGTGACGAGCCTCTCGATGGAGTACTTCAAGAAGGCGCGCGGCACCATCCGCGCGGTGAGCCGCGTGACGGTGCCGACGGTCACGACCGACACCGACTTCGACGTGACCGCCGACTGCCTGGACCGCGAGGGCGCGGTGGTGGCGCGTGCGACGGTGCGCTGGCGGCTCGGGCCGGTGCGGCCGAAGTCTGGCGCGGCGGCGTCCGGTGCGGGGAGGCCCGGCGCGGGCGCGGCCGGCGCGCGGTGATGGAGACGCCCTTCACGCGCCACGCCGGCGTCGCGGTGCCGCTCGTCTGCGGGCCGATGTACCCCTGCTCCAACCCCGAGCTCGTCGCCGCCGTGAGCGCGGCCGGCGGCCTCGGCATCGTGCAGCCCATCTCGCTCACCTACGTGCACGGGCACGAGTTCCGCGCCGGGCTGCGCCTCATCCGCTCGCTGACGGCCAAGCCGATCGGCTTCAACGCGCTCATCGAGGGGAACAACAAGCTCTACCGCGAGCGGATGACGCAGTGGATCGACATCGCGCTCGAGGAGGGCGTGCGCTTCTTCCTCACCTCGCTCGGCAATCCCAAGTGGGTGTGCGAGCGCGTGCATGCCGTGGGCGGCGTGGTCTATCACGACGTCACCGAGCGGAAGTGGGCGCAGAAGGGGATCGACGGCGGCGTCGACGGCCTCATCGCGGTGAACGCGCGCGCGGGCGGCCACGCGGGCCGGCTCTCCCCCGAGCAGCTCCTCGACGAGCTGCGGCCCTTCGGCGTCCCCGTGGTCTCGGCGGGCGGCGTCGGCACGCCCGAGGAGTTCACGCGCCACCTGCGGATGGGGTACGCCGCGGTGCAGCTCGGCACGCGCTTCATCGCCACGCCCGAGTGCTCGGCGAGCGATGCGTACAAGCAGGCGATCGTCGACGCCGACGAGGACGACATCGTGCTCACCGAACGCCTCACCGGCGTCCCGGTGGCCGTGATCCGCAACGCCTACATCGACCGGCTGGGCACGGGGGCGGGGTGGTTCGCGCGGTGGATGCTCCGGGGGCGCCGCACCAAGCACTGGATGCGGACCTGGTACGCACTCAACTCGGTGCGGCGGCTCAAGAAGTCGCTCCACTCGGAGGACGTGAGCACCGACTACTGGCAGGCCGGGAAGTCCGTGGCGGGGATCACGGGGATCATGCCCGCGGGGGAGATCGTGCGGTCGTTCGCGGCGGCGCTCGACTAGCCGGGTCCCGCCCGCGGCGGCACGAGGAAGTCCGCCGGCCCGCGCCGGAACCGCGCCCACACGCGCGCCGCGAGCCCCTCGGTCTCCTCGGCCGTGATCCCGCGCGACCGGAGCGCCACGCGCAACGCGAGCCAGAAGCTCACCACCAGGTTCACGAGCCCGATCAGGATCACCCCCGCCCCGCTCACGGCGATCGTCGTCCAGGGCACCGTGAAGTCCACCGCCTGCAGCGCGTACGCGAGGTTCGCCGACGCGAAGCTCACGTGGCGGATGTCGATCGGCAGGCCGAAGAGCCGCCCGATCACGCCCGTGGACCCGAGCATGCACCCGAAGAGGAAGTTCCCCACGAGTGCGCCGAGGTCGTGCTCCACGTAGGTCGCGAGCGCATCGATCCGCCGCGGTCCCAGCACGCGGCGCAGCCACTTCACGCGCCGGATCCGGTCCGGCACGCGATGGTAGAGCGACTGGTTGTCGTAGTACCCGCTGATGAGGCCGCTCAGGAACAGGTACACCCCCGCGATCCCCGCGTGCAGGAGCGCGAGGCTGCGCCACGGGTGCAGTTCGTGCAGCAGCTTGCCGGCCTTCTCGGGCGACACCGGGTGGAGGTCGAGGAAGACGCCGGCCACCAGCGCGAGGAAGAGCGCGGTGAGGAAGCCGATCAGCACGTTCCCCGCGATCGACACCCACTGCGTGCGGCTCACCTGCGCCGCGAGCTCGGCGATCGAGTCGAGCCGCGCCTCGCGGTCCCTGGTCCGGTCGAGCGCCGCGGCGAGCGTGGCCGCGGTCATCGCCGGCTGCTTGGTGGCGATGGTGAGGTGCAGCACGTGCACCGCCACGAACCCGAGCCCGTAGATGAGGCTGTACGCGACCGCCTCCCACACGAGGGGCAGGCCGAGCGCGGACGCCATGATCTTGGTGAGCGCCATGAGCCCCACGAGCAGTCCCGCGCCCGCGGCCGCACGGAACATGTCGCGGTACTCGGCGCGCGAGCTCGTGACGTAGTGCTCCCCCGACTTGCTGGCCTGCTCGGTCACGCGCCGCGCGAGGAGCTGCGTGGTCCCCTGGAAGAGCTCCCCCAGCCGGTGCCGGCGGCTCTCGTGCCGCACCAGCCGGAGGAAGAAGTCGAGCGCGCGCCGGCGGCGCGCCTCCGGGGGATCCTGCGGGTCCGGCAGGACGAGCTGCCGCAGGAGGCGCAGCCGCTCCACCAGCTGCTCGGCCCGCGCCAGCACGAACACGAGGTTCACCGCCACGCCCGTCTCGTGCGATCGCTTGCGGATCCGCTCCACGAACTGCGTGCAGTGCCCGAGGAGGATCTCGAGGTGCCCGTCGTACGCGGTGGGAACCGGCTCGCCCGCATGGGCGGCGAGGAAGAGCCGCACCTCGTCCGACTGCGCGAGGAAGGGCGACTCGTGGCGCGCGAGCGCCGGGAGGTAGCGCAGGAGCGCGGGCTCCATGCCGAGCGCGGCCAGCCGGTGCGAGGTCATGCGCATCGCCTCGAACAGCTCATGCCGGCAGTGCTGCCGCACCGGCGCGAAGGCCTCGCCATGCACGCCCAGCCGGTCGAAGAGCGCCTCCCAGGCGTCGCGCGGGACCGCCGCGGTCCAGACCGCGTCACGCGGGGAGTCGAAGACCTCGGCGACGAGGTCGCGCAGGAAGTCCGGGTCGACCGCCGGCGGCAGCAGGCTGCCGAGGAGCCGGCTCCAGAGCCCCGTGAGGAAGCCCTGGTGCACGAGCACGCCGGACTCCGCGTAGAGCGTGCGGTGCATCCGCGAGAGGAGGAGCGACTGCAGGTGGGCCGTGAGGCCCATGGCGAGCGCGGGACGCGCGTCGAGCAGCGCGATGAGCGCGCGCAGGCGCGGCTCGGCGGCCGTCGCCGGCTCGCGCCGCGCGGGGCGGATGCGCTCCACGAGGCGCGCGAGCCGCTCCCCGCTCGGCTCGGCGGGGTGGCGGGCGATCTCCTCGAGGATCTCGGTGGCGCCGGCGAGTGCCGGCGCCTCGGTCGCGATCATCGTCACGATCGCAATGTCGTCGGTGGGTAGGGCCCGCACCACCCTTGTGCTCAGGGCACGCGCGGCTCCGACGAGGCGACGAGCGGGCGGCGCTCGGGCCACCAGCGGTGCACGAGCACGTTCACCGAGCCGGGGCGCACGGTCACGGTGCCCAGCGAGTACGCTTCGCCGTCGCGCGTCACCTCGACCACGTGCTCGCCCACGGGCAGCCGCATGCGCGCGATGCTCACGCGGTCGGGGAGCAGCTGCCAGGCACGCAGGTCCGGCTGGTCGAGCACCTGCGACGACGCATGCGCGACGAGGAGGCCGATCCCGAGGAGGATCATGCCGGCGGCGGCGAGGCCCTTCCCCGCACCGGAGTCGTCGTCCTTGTCGTCCTTGTCGCTCCCCTTCTTCCCCTTGCCCTTGCTCGACGAGTCATCGTCATCATCGTCGAGGATGTCGCCGGCGGCGTTGAAGGCCCCGTCCGCTCCCTTGATCGACGCCTCGCGCACGGCGGCGCGCGCGAGCGCGCGGGCGAGCCGCGCCGGCTGCTCGCGGTCGAAGTCGGCGCGCACGGCGTCGCTCACGCTCGCGCTGATCACGTTCGCGAGCGTCGGTGCCGGGGCCAGCCCGTCGTTGGCGCCGCCCTCCCCCGCGCCGTTCATGCCGGCGGTCGCGGTGCGGTCGAGCACGGGGATCTCGGTGCCGGGCATCGTCGGGTCGTCGAACGCGCCGAAGACCGCCGCCGGCACCGGCGTGGCGCGCGCGCCGAGCTGGCCGAAGGCGGGCACGCCGCTCCCGTCGACCATCCGCGGCCACCGCAGGCTCACGTTCCGGTAGCGGTCGGCGCCCCACTGGTTGTTGGCGCCCCGCCGCCGCACGATCACGTCGTAGGCCTCCATGCGCACGAGCGAGTCCTCGTTCGTGAGCAGGGCCACCTCGTCGGTGCGCACCCAGAAGTCGAGCTGCGCCGGCTCCGGCCGCGCGACGAACCCGTCCTCGAGGAAGACGACCACGTCGCCGTGCGCGCTGTCCGGCGGCACGGTGTCCACCGGGAGCGGCTGCTCGAGGAGCGCCGCCGCGTTGCGATACGCCACGCCGGCGTCGTTGCGTTCGCCGGCCACCTCGAACAGCACGCCGGCGATGTAGCGCATCGCGCCCTGGAAGCGCGCGCTGGGGTTGTTGGACGCGTCGCTCTCGAGGAGCACGCCGAGCCGGCGCGCCTCGACGGCGACGTCATCGTACTCGTTGCGGGCGAGCCAGTTGAGCCCTGCGTAGTACGGGATGAGCATCCGCTCGGCGGGCCCCACGTTGTACGGGAGCGCGCCCTCGCCGGTGACCATGGTGGCCGCGGCGTCGCCGAGGCGGCGCGTGTAGCGGTCGTGACTGATCTGCCACGCGCGGTCGAGCGCGCGCGTGCCGAGCTCGTGCTGCCCCGCGTGCACCGCGACGAGCCCCTTGTAGAGGTGCCGCAGGAGCGCGTCGGCGGGCGCGATCCGCTTGTCCTTGAGCGACTCGAGCGCCGACCCGAACTGCCCCGCGACCATCTGGCTGCGCAGCTGCGCCTCCGCCGGGATCCCCGCCGGCCCCGCGCGCCATGACTGGCCGGCGCTGGCGCAGCCGAGCGAGGCGAGGACGAGGGTGAGGAGCGCAGGCCGGAGCACGGGTCGGGGGATCGCTGGAGGATGAATGGTGGAGGATGAACGGTGGAGGATGCACGGTGCAGGCGTGCCGACGCGCCCTGCGGTGAACGGGAAGAGGACGAACCGCACCCTTCACCCTCCCCCCTTCATCCTCAGTTCACTTGACTTGCTTCTCGAGCACGAGGATGCGCTGCTGCGCCATCGCGATCGCCTCGGCCATCTTGGCGTTCGCATCGCCCTGCGCCCGGATGCGCTCCAGGTCGAGCGAGAGGAGGAAGCGCTGGTAGCGCATGAGCGCCTCCTGCGGGCGGAGCTGGAGGTCGAGCAGGCGCGCGGCCTTGTACTGCACCTCCGCGTTCTCGGCGTCGAGCACGCTGGCGCGGTCGTACCGGTTGAGCGCGCCCGCCATGTCGTTCGCCGCTACGAGGTCGTCGCCCTCGCGCACGAGCGCCTCGGCGGCGGCGCGGCCCTGCGCGGCGGCGGTCGCGTCCTGCGGACGGCTCGCGACGAGGATCCCCTGCGGCCCGCGGCGCGATAGCACCGCGGCGCGGCCGGCGTCCATCTGCACCATCACCAGCTCGCCGTGCCTGTCCTTGGGCGCCAGGCTGCGCGTCGCGGGGACCATCACGGCATCCACGCCCGAGCGCCGCACCACCCACGCCCCCGGCGCCGTGCGCGTCGCCGCGAACACCTGCACTTCGGTCATGCCGATCGCCACCTCGCCGCGCGCGATCGCCTCGCGCTGCTCGGTGCTGGCGCCCGCCGTGGCGAGCGCGTGGATCGAGTCGATCGACGCCTGCATCGCGCCGCGATCGGCCGCGACCTCGGGCGCCGAGGCGCCGGCGTCGATCGCCGGCACGCGGTCACCCTGGTTCATGATGGGGACTTCGTTGACCCGCTGCGGATACGGCGCGCAGGCGGTGGCGGCGAAGAGGGCCGCGCTGGAGAGGTAGATCGTGGGCTTCAGCATGGGATCGCTCGGGGAAGAGGCGAATGGCAGATGGCAGATGGCGGTGCGATGCGGACCTGGGGCGCGGAGAAGGGCGATGGCGGGGAGTGCGGTGTCGGCATCCGGCATCCCTCCGCCGTCCGCCATCCGCCATCCGATTCTCCTCACGGCGTCAGCCGACGGCGCTGGATGTACTTCTTGATCTTGTGCTGCCCCACCCAGATCTTGGTGTTGCTCTCCAGGTCGATCAGCGTCGCGTCGATCTGGTAGGACACGATCTTCTCGCGCCCCTCCGTGTCCTGGATCGCCTGCACGTCGCCCTGCAGCATGAAGCGCGCGCCCTGCTCGCGCGCCATCCGCGCGCGGGTCTCGGCCGTCGCGTTCACCTGCTGGTCCGCCCGCTCCGCGCGCACCTCCTGCCGCTCGTCGGCGCTCGCCACCACCTTCACCGCGCCCGACTGGATGAACGCGCGCTCCAGGTCGCGCACGAAAGTGCCCACGGCGATGTGCTCCATCGTCCGGTTGCGGAACTCGCCGACGATCACGGTCGGCGACTGCCCGCCGTTCGCCGCCGCCCAGTCACGGCTCCAGGTCGCCGAGAGCGACTGGCCGATGAGTTCGTTGGCGACGAGGCGCGAGTCGGTGTCGTTCCAGCGGCCGCTCAGGTCGGTGACCGACTCCGGATCGATGCGCGAGACGCGCTTGATGCCGCAGGCGCTGAGCGCCACCGCGGCGAGGGCAAGGGTGAGGACGGTGCGGGTGCGGGACATCGTGAGGCTCCGGGTGGAGAGGGGTTCGCTTCCTATGGAATGCAGGACGCAGGCCAGCGCGCCAAGGTTTCAGAACTTGTTGTCGGGCAACTACTTACGCCGCACCGTCCGGCCGGCGCGTCTCATTTTGCGGACACGCGTGTCACCGACCCGAACGCGCGCCGCACATTCATATAGATTCTCCGACGGTCACCCGACCTCCTCCACCTCCTTCCTTCCTCCTCCCTCCTGACGCATGCCCGCTGACATCATCGATTATCGCATCGTAGGTGACGACATGCAGGGCGTCATCATCACGCTCGATCCGGGCGAGGCCGTCATGGCCGAGGCGGGTGGGATGATGTACATGGAGGATGGGATCCAGATGGCGACCACCCTCGACCCCAACAACCAGGGCGGCGGGATCTTCGGCAAGCTCCTCGGCGCCGGCAAGCGGCTGCTCACCGGCGAGAGCTTCTTCATCACGATGTTCGGCAACGCCGCCGCCCAGCGGCGCGACGTCGCCTTCGCCACGCCGACGCCCGGCAAGATCTTCGTCGCCGACCTCAAGCAGTGGGGCGGCGAGCTCATCG
>CAZPJF010000177.1:0-7420 GCA_964586095.1 uncultured Gemmatimonas sp.
ACTTCAACGGCCGTCCGGCCCCGCGCGCCGCGCTCCGCGGTGCCGCGCTGCGGGACTCGATCCTGCAGTCGCGCCGCACGGCCGCGGCCCTCGACTCGATCGAGAAGGCCGGCACGGTGCCGAAGCCGGCGCTCGACCTGATCCGCCGCAACATCGAAGGCGGCGTGGCGGGCATGCAGGCGATGGCGCGCGCCTTCGGCTTCGCGGGCGGCGGTGGCGGCGGGGGGGGCGGCTTCGGGGGCGGCCAGCCCGGCCGGTGGGTCGAGCGGCCCGCCGAGCAGCAGCTCCCGCAGGGCGGCCCGGGCGGTCGCGGTCCGGGCGGGGCCGGCGTCGTGGGCGGCGCGCAGATGATGGGCATCGACCAGACGCAGCTCTTCGACGTGATGCGCGCGCTCGGCGTCACGGGCGGCGGCGGTGGCGGCGGATTCGGCGGCGGCGGGGCGCCGATCGTCGAGTCCGGCGACTACCTCGTCTCCATGACCGTCGATGGGCAGGTGCACAAGCAGACGCTCCGCGTCGAGCGGCGCGCCGGCGGCGGCGCCAGCGGCTTCCCGTTCGAGGTGGAGGAGATGTTCAAGGCGTACGACCGCTACCTGCGCGACAAGCGCTGAGCGCCGGACGCTGCTCGGCACCGCGCGCGCCAGGAGGCGCGCGGCGGGCATGAACGGAGGGCGGGGCGCCTCGGCGCCCCGCCCTCCGTCGTCCGCACGACCGCTGCCGGGCGCGCTCAGTCGCGCAGCTTCAGCACGCGCGCCGGCCCTTCGATCTGCGCGGCATCGACCGCGCGCACCGCGAGCCGGTCCGCGGCCGCCGGCAGCGGCACCTCGCGCACCGAACCGCGTACCAGCTGGCTCTCCCACTGCCCGCTCGCGAGCCGGACCTGCACGAGCCACCAGCGCGGCATCGCGCCGTCGGACGGGGCGAGGCGCGCGGTGAGGCGTCCGCGCAGCCCGCGCTGGATGCGCACGTCGGGCTCCGCCGCCGCCGGCACCGCCAGCCACGGCGACGCCGGGACCAGCGCCGGTGTGCCGTACGACTGGCGCCCGATGCGCGTCGCCAGCGAATCACGGTCCTCGAGGAAGACCTTGGCGGAGAAGTGGATGTTCCCCGTCGCGCCCGCCTCGCGCCGGGTCACCTCCACCTGCGACACGATCTCGCCCGTGCGCCAGGCCGTGCGCGAGTCCTCGCCGACGCGGCTCGTGTAGTTCCCGGGCCAGATATGCCGCGCGGTCGCGTTCTGTTCCGTCCACCAGCGCAGCAGCACCGGATACGCCTGCGCCGGCTGGTCGATCCGCCAGTAGAGCTGCGGCGCGAAGTAGTCGACCCACCCTTCCTGCAGCCAGCGCCGTGCGTCCGCGTAGAGCTCCGCGTACGCGTCGAAGCCGCGCACCTGCTCCGGGAATCCCGGCCGCCAGATCCCGAACGGGCTGATGCCGAACTTCACCCACGGCTTCGTCGCATGGATCGACTCGTACAGCTCGCGCACGAGCAGGTCCACGTTGTGGCGGCGCCAGTCCTCGCGGCCGAGCGTGCCCCCCTCGGCGAGGTAGCGCGCGTAGCTCGTCGAGTCGGGGAAGTCGATCGTCCCCCGCGCGTCGCGTTCCTTGTACGGGTAGAAGTAGTCGTCGAGGTGCACCGCGTCGACGTCATAGCGCCGCACGACGTCGACGATCACGCGGCGCGTGTGCGCGCGCACCTCGGGCTCGCCCGGGTCCATCCACAGGTGCGTGCCGTAGCGCTTCACCAGCGCCGGCCGCGTGTTCGCGAGGTGCTTCGGCGAGAGTCGGCCCTTCGCCGACGGATGGCGGGCGCGATAGGGGTTGAACCAGGCGTGCAGCTCGAGCCCGCGCGCATGCGCCTCGCGCACCGCATAGGCGAGCGGATCCCAGCCGGGCGAGCGCCCCTGGCGGCCGGTGAGGTACTCCGACCAGGGCTCGAGCGTCGAGGCGTAGAGCGCATCGCCGGCCGGCCGCACCTGCAGGATCACGGCGTTGAGGCCGCTGGCCTTCGCGCGGTCGAGGATCGTGCGCAGCTCCTCCTTCGCCTTCCGCTCCGACAGGCCCGGCTTCGACGGCCAGTCGATGTTGGCGACCGCGGCCACCCACACGCCGCGGAACTCACGCGCCACCGGTGGCGGCACGCAGCTCGGGTCACCGAGCGCGCACGGCACGCGGTAGGGCGGGCCCGCGGGTGCGGCGGCGGGCAGCCGCGCGCGCGCCCCCGCCTGCGCGAGCGCGTCCGGGGTGCGCGTGCCCAGCCCGACGGCGCAGCCGGCGAGCGCCAGGAGCAGCGAGCGGACGGATGCGGTCATCGAACCACGTAGGTGAGGGAGCCGCTCGGGTGGGTCGAGCAGGCCCCGCCGTACGTCCCCGGATAGGTGATGGTGAAGTCGACCGTCGCGCCGGCGTCGGCGGCGAAGAGCGCGAGCGCATGCCGCAGGGTGTCGCGGTTCACGACGCGCACCACCGTGCTCCGGCCCCGTGCGGCGATGTAGAGCGTCTCGGGGAGCGGTGCACCGTCGACCGTCGCCGCGCCACCGCGCGCGATGTCGATCCGCACCGCCGGACGCGGCCACGTGGACCAGGTCACGAGCGCCGTCGCCGCGACCACGCCGAGGATGAGCGCGCTACGGCCGACGGACACCGGCCCGGACCTCCTGCACCTGCCCGGAGACGAAGCGCAGCGTCACGCGCACCGTGTCGCCGACCGCCAGCGCCCGCGTGAGCCGCGTGAGCATCACGTGCGCACCCATCGGCCGGAACAGCACGCTGTCCTCGGCCGGCACCGGCAACGCCCGCAGCGGTGCCATGTGCATCAGGCCGTCATGCTCCATCGACATGTGCATCGCGGTCTCCGCCGCCGCCTCGCTCATGACCGCGGCGATCGTGTCGGAGCCGGTGCCGCGGTTCTCGAGGGTGAAGTAGACCGCCGACGACGCGCCGCTGTCGGCGGGACGGGCCCACGCCTCCCGCACCGACAGCTCCGCGCGCGGCGCGGACGCCGCCGCCGCACCCGCCGCCTCCCGCTCGGGGCCGGCGCAGGCGGCGAGCAGCAGCGACCCGCTAGCGCAGGCGACGAAGGTCTTCAGCGAGGTCTTCACTGCGGACTCCCGGTGGGATCATGAGGCGGAGCCGCCCATCGCGGTCCACCACGAAGGTGTGCGCCGGATGGGCGACCGTGTAGTCGCGCGTGCGCGGGTCGCCCTCCGGATAGGCGGCGAGTCCCCAGTCGCGGAGCAGCGTGGTGAGCTCGGTCTCGCTGGGCGAGACACCGACGAAGGCGCCGTCGAACTGCGCCGCGTACGCCCGCGAGCGCTCCGGCGTGTCGCGCGCGGGGTCGACGCTCACGAACACGTAGCGCACCCCCGTGCTGTCCGCGCCGAGCGCGCGCTTCGCGCGGACCCAGTCGGAGAGCGTCGTGGGACAGACATCCGGGCAGTGCGTATAGCCGAAGTAGAGCAGCACCACGTCACCGCGCGCGTCGGCGAGCGCGAACCGCGTCTCCGGGCGATCGAGCTCGCCGGCCACCACGAGCGGGGGCGCCGGCGAGGCCGGGTCGAGCGCGATGCCGTGCCACGGGGGCTCGGCGCACCCCGCCGCGGCAAGGGCGAGGAGCGCGAGCGCCGCGGCAACGAGGGGGGATCGGCGCGTCATCCGCGGAAGATAATCGGGGGCAGCGGCACGAACGCGCTCACCTCGCGCTGGTACGCCGCGTACGCGGCACCGCGCGAGCGGAGCGCATGCTGCTCCGTCGCGGGGATCCCGGTCACGCGCAGCAGGAAGTGGAGCATGAGGAGCGGACTCGAGATCGTCGCCCAGCCCCATGGCGACGCGAGGGCGAGGAGCACGAAGGCGCACCACGCGAGCCAGTCGAAGAAGTAGTTCGGGTGCCGCGACCAGCCCCAGAGGCCCACGCGGCAGACCGCGCCGCGGTTGGCCGGGTCCGCCTTGAAGCGCCGCAGTTGGGCGTCGGCAACGCCCTCGCCGACCACGGCGAGCACCGCGAGCGCGACACCAATCCAGGGGAGCGGCGAGCGCATCGCAGACGGGTCCGCCGCGGCGACGAAGAACGGCGCCGCGAGCGCGGTGGCGAGGACGCCCTGGAAGAGGAAGAAGAGCAGGAACTTCACACGGAGGTCGCCGCCCCATCGCTCCCGCAGCGCCGCGTAGCGCGCGTCCTCGGGCTCGGAGAACACGCGCCGCGAGAGATGCGTCGCCAACCGCAGCGCCCAGAGCCCGCCCACGAACCCCACGACGAGTCGTCGCACCGGGTCCCCCGGCCCCAGCACCGCCGCCGCGATCGCCTGCAGCCCGACCGCGACCGTCCACCCGACGTCCACCACCCCCGCGTTCCGCATGCGAAGGTGAAGCCCCCAGAGCGCCAGCATCAGCGTCAGGGAGCCCCCCAGTCCCACCGCGATCATCGGCCACCACTCTCGCATCGTCTCCCTCGCGAATCACGCCTGACCTCAGCACCCGCATCCCGCATCCCCCGCATCCCCCGCATCCGGCATCGGGCATCCGGCCGCCAGCCGCCATCCGCCTTCCGCCATCCCCACCGCACTTGCCCGCGCACAACAAATACTCTACTATTTGGTTATATGTCAATCACCGCCGCCCTCCTCGCCCTCCTCATCGGCATCACCCTCGGCCTCCTTGGCGGCGGCGGCTCCATCCTCACCGTCCCCGTCTTCGTCTACGCCCTCGGCCTCGACCCCAAGCGCGCCATCGCGATGAGCCTGCCCGTCGTCGGCGGCGCGGCGCTCGTCGGCGCCATCCAGCATTGGCGCCAGGGCAACGTCATCCTCCGCACCGCCCTCCCCTTCGGCCTCGCCGCGATGGTCGGCGCCTTCGCGGGCGCGCGCCTCGCGGGCGGCATCAACGGACACGTCCAGCTCGCCCTCTTCGCCCTCGTCATGCTCGCCGCGGCCGTCTCCATGTTCCGCAGCGCGCGCGCGGCCGAGCCGGCCGCGCCGCGCCCGGACCCCAGGTGGACCGCGCTCCTCGCGATCGGACTCGGCGTCGGCGCCGTCACCGGAGTCGTCGGCGCGGGCGGTGGCTTCCTCATCGTCCCCGCGCTCGTCGTGCTCGGCGGGCTCCCGATGACGCACGCGGTGGGGACCTCGCTCCTCGTCATCGCCATGAACACCGCGGCCGGCTTCGCGGGGTACACCGGCAGCGTCGACATCGACTGGCCGCTCGTCGGCGGGTTCGGGGCGGTGACGGCGGTCGGCATCCTCGTCGGCTCCCGCCTCGTCACCCACGTTCCCCAGCGCGCGCTCAAGCAGGCCTTCGCCGCCCTCCTCGTCCTGGTCGGTGGCCTGATCCTCTACCAGTACCTCACCGTCTGAGCCGCGGCGTCCCGTCCCGTCCGGCACCGCACCAGCCCATCCCGGAGATCCCCGTGTTCCTCAAGCGCTTCTATGATGACGGCCTCGCGCAGGCCTCCTACCTCCTCGGCTGCGCCGCCACCGGCGAGGCGATCGTCATCGACGCCAACCGCGACATCGAGCAGTACCTGCAGACGGCGGCGGCGGAGAAGCTGCGCATCACGCACGTCACCGAGACGCACATCCACGCCGACTACGTCTCGGGGTCGCGCGAGCTCGCGCACGCCACCGGCGCCACGCTCTACCTCTCCGCCGAGGGCGGACCCGACTGGCAGTACGCCTTCGCCGCGTCCGATCGTGCCGTCCTCGTGCGCGACCGGGACCTCATCACGGTGGGCAACATCCGCATCGAGGTGCTGCACACGCCGGGCCACACGCCGGAGCACATCTCGTTCCTGGTCACCGACACCGCCGCCGCGACGGAGCCGATCGGCATCGCGTCGGGCGATTTCGTCTTCGTCGGCGACGTCGGGCGCCCCGACCTGCTCGAGCGCGCGGCCAAGGTCGCGAACACCATGGAGGCCGGCGCGCGCCAGCTCTTCCGGTCGCTCGATCGCTTCCGCGCGCTCCCCGACTTCGTGCAGGTCTGGCCGGGCCACGGCGCCGGATCCGCCTGCGGCAAGTCGCTCGGCGCCATCCCCACCTCCACTGTCGGCTACGAGCGGCGCTTCAACTGGGGCGTGGGCACCACGAGCGAGGCCGACTTCGTGGAGATGGTCCTGGCGGGCCAGCCGGAGCCACCGGCCTACTTCGCGCAGATGAAGCGCATCAACCGCGAGGGCCCGCGCGTCCTCGGCGGCTTCCCCCAGCCCGCGCATGCCGCGCTGCCCGCGCTGCGGCAGGCGCTGCGCGACGGCCTCCTCGTGCTCGACACGCGGCCCGCCGCCGCCTTCGGCGAGGGACACGTGCCGGGCACGCTCAACATCCCGCTCAACAAGAGCTTCTCGACCTGGGCCGGCTGGCTCGTGCGCTACGATGTCGACATCCACCTGCTCGCGGAGGACCAGGCCACCGTGCAGCGCGCGGTGCGCGAACTCGCCATGATCGGCCTCGACCGCGTCACGACCTGGTACGCGCCGGCGGTGCTCGACGAGTGGCAGGGGGCTGGCCTCGCGCTCGGCACCGTCGCCAAGACGGACGCCTCGGCGCTCGGGCCGCGCGTCGCGCGCGGCGAGGTCACGGTCGTCGACGTCCGCAATCGCAGCGAGTGGGAGGGCGGCCACCTGCCGGGCGCCGTGCACATCCCGGTCGGCTACCTCCCGGAGCGGCTCGCGACCATCCCGCGTGACCGGCCGATCGTGGTGCAATGCCAGGGAGGTGCCCGCTCGGCCATCGCCGCCTCGCTCCTCCAGTCGCTCGGCGTCACCGGCGTCGTCGACCTCGTGGGCGGCTTCCAGGCGTGGCAGGCGAGCGGCCTGCCCGTGAGCCGCGACCTCGAACCCGCGGAGGTCTGAGAGATGGTGCCCAAGGTGATGACGCCCGCGCTCGTCCATGAGCTCGCCGAGCGCTTCAAGGCCCTTGGCGAGCCGGCGCGGCTCCAGCTGCTGGCGGCACTCCGCGAAGGGGAGCACAGCGTCTCGGATCTCGTCGCCGTCACGGGACTCGGCCAGGCGAACGTCTCGAAGCACCTCCAGCAGCTCCACGCCGCCGGCTTCATCTCGCGGCGGAAGGAGGGGACGTTCGCCTACTACGCGCTCGCGGACGAGAACGTGTTCGCGCTCTGCGACGTGATGTGCGGACGGATCGAGGCCGAGCAGCGGGAACGGCGGGCGGCGCTGCGCCTGGCGCGCTGAGCGCCGCCGGACCGCGCGCGCGCTCAGCGCGACACGGTCGGCGACGTGTCCCGGTCCCGCGCGCGGCGCAGCGCGCGTCCGGTGCGCACGAGGTCGATCGCCCAGCACCCCGCGAGCACGACGGCCGCGCCCTCGAGCGGCGGATAGGCCCCGCTCGTGCGCCAACGGAGGAGCCCGCTCGCGCCGAACGCGAGCAGCCCGCTCCAGGCGATCCAGCACTGCGCCTCGAAGTCGAAGG
>CAZPJF010000178.1:0-7334 GCA_964586095.1 uncultured Gemmatimonas sp.
CGCGGAACGAGTCGAGGTTCTGCGCGAGCTTGCTCGGGTCGTCCTGCTGGCGGTAGACGGGCACCGAGCCCACCGCCTTCACGAGCCAGCCGATGAGCCGGTCGTCGAAGAGGGGCGCCTTGGCGAGGAACCGCACCGTCCGGTCGGCGGCCACGACGACGAGCGCGGGATCGACGAGCGAGTTGTTGTGGTTGGCCACGAGGAGCACCGGCCCCTCGCTCGGCACGCGCGCCCCGGCGATCGTCACCCGGTAGTAGGAGCGGACGCCGAGGTTCGAGATCACGTTCATGAGCCAGGGGAGGCGCATGGCGCGGAAAGCTAGGCGCGAGGGGCGCGGCGCACTACGGGCGCGCGCGCGCCTCAGTCCGTCCGCTTGTGGTACTGCCGCACCGCGACGGTGAGCACCAGCGCCCCGGCGAGCGCGAGCACGCCGAGCTGCGGCAGCACGTCCCGCACCCCCGCCCCCTTGAGCAGCACGGCCCGCGCCAGCGTGATGAAGTGCCGCATCGGGTTCAGGTTCGCCACCCACTGCGCCCACTCGGGCATGGCGCTCACGGGCGTGAAGAGCCCGCTCATCAGCAGGTAGATCATGAGGATCGAGAAGTTCACGAACATCGCCTGCTGCTGCGTCTCCGTCACCGTGGAGACCCAGAGGCCGATGCCGAGCGCGGCCACGAGGTAGAGCGCCGCGCCGCCGAAGACGAGCAGGAGGCTCCCGCGCATCGGCACCCCGAAGGCGAACCGCGCCACCGCGAGCCCGATCGCGAGCACCACCATCGCGATCATCCAGAGCGGCAGCAGCTTGGCGGTGATGAACGTCGCGCGGCCCACCGGCGTCACGTTGAGCTGGTCGAGCGTCCCCGCCTCCTTCTCGCGCACGATGTTGAGCGCCGTGAGCAGCGTCCCCACGATCGTGAGCAGCTGCACCAGGATGCCCGGCACCATGTAGTGCCGGTAGTCGAGTTCCGGGTTGTACCACCCGCGGCTCCGCACCTCGACGTCCGGCTGCCCGCGGCGCGGTGCGCGATCGCCGTGCGCACCGGCCACCGCCGCGGCCGGCGCGAGGCGCGCGGTCACCTCGATCCCGTAGCGGGCGAGCACCTGCCGCGCGTACGCCTGCGTCACGCCGGCCGCGGCGCCGTCCTCGGCGTTCAGCAGCAGCTGCACCGCCCCGCGCCGCTCGCGCACCACGTCGCGCTCGAACCCCGCGGGGATCACGAGCACCAGGTCCACGCGCCGCGCCATCAGCGCGTCGTCGCCCAGCGCCACGCGCGGCGAGGCCTCGGCGGCCACGAACCGCCCCGACGCCTCGAGGCGGTCGACCACGCCGCGGCTCGTCGCCGTGCGGTCGTGGTCCACCACGTGCATCCGCGCCTCCTTCACCTCGAACGTCGCCGCGTTCGCGAGCACGATCAGCTGCACGATCGGGATCATCACGAGCATCCGCACGATCTCGGGGTCGCGCGAGAGCTGGAGGAACTCCTTGCGGAGGAGGACGCGCAGGGCGCGCATGCTAGGCGAGCCTCGCCTTGAACGACCGCGTCGCGACCACCAGCAGCACGAGCAGCATCACGGTGAGGATCGCGAGCTCCTGCCAGAGGTGCGCGAGCCCCGCACCCTTGAGCATGATCCCGCGCACCACCACGATGAACCACCGCGCCGGGACGATGTTCGACACCACCTGCAGCGGCGCCGGCAGGCTCGCGATCGGGAAGATCATCCCCGAGAGGAGCGTGCTCGGCAGCATCGTGCCGAGCATCGAGCCCGTCATGGCGGCCCGCTGCGAGTCGGTGCGCGCGGCGATGAGCACGCCGAGCGCCAGCCCCACCAGCGCGTAGAGCGTGCTCGCCGCGAGCAGGAGGAGCAGGCTCCCGCGCAGCGGCACGGCGAACACCACCCAGGCCGCCACGAGGGCGGTGACGACGTTCGCGAACGCGAGGAGCAGGTACGGCGCGACCTTGCCGAGGATGATCTGCCACGGATGCAGCGGCGAGACGAGCAGGATCTCCATCGTGCCGCGCTCCTTCTCGCGGCTGAGGGAGATCGCGGTCATCTGCGCCGACACGAGCGTGAGCACGAGGGCGATGAGCCCCGGCACGAAGAGGTTGACGCTCTCGAGCGTGGGGTTGAAGCGCATCCGCACCTGCGGCTCGATGCGGACGGTCGCCCCGCCGGTCGCCCCGCCGGTCGGCCCGCCGGTCGGCCCGCCCGCGGCGGTCGCGGCGCCTACCGCCGCCGTCGCCAGCTCCATGCGCCACGCCTCGATCACCGCCGTCGCGTAGGTCTGCATCGTCGTCCCCGTGTTCGGGTTCGACGCGTCCGTGAGGAGCTGCAGCCGCACCGGCGTGCCGGCGTCGAGCGCGCGGGCGAGCCCGGGCGCGACGACCAGTGCGACCTCCACCTCGCCCCGGCGGAACATCGGCTCCAGCCGCGCGACGGTCGGGACCGTCGCGACCAGCCGGAAGCGGTCGTTCCCGGCGACGCGCCCGCGCAGCGCCAGCGAGGCCGCGTCGGGGGCCGGATCCACCACCGCGAAGCGGATCTCGTTCACGTCGGTGCGGATCGCGAAGCCGAAGAGCACCACCTGCGCCAGCGGCATCAGCAGCAGGATCGTCAGCGTCTGCCGGTCGCGCAGGATGTGGCGCGCCTCCTTGCGGACGACCGCCGACAGCGCCTGGCGGCGGGCGGCGGCCTTCCCGCGCCGCCGCCCGCCGCGGCCGCGCCGCGTTCCGCGCTGCGGGCCGCGGTGCCGCCCGCCGCCATCGCCGCCGGCCGCGCGAGCCGGACGAAGATCTCGTCGATGCTCGGCGCGCCGAACTCCGCCTTGAGCCCCTGCGGCGTGCCCATCGCCGCGATCCGGCCGTCGACCATGATCGAGAGGCGGTCGCAGTACTCGGCCTCGTCCATGTAGTGCGTCGTCACGAACACCGTCGTGCCGCCCGCGGCGGCGGCGTAGATCATCTCCCAGAACTGCCGCCGCGTCACCGGGTCCACGCCGCCCGTCGGCTCGTCGAGGAACACGACCGCGGGCCGGTGCAGCATCGCCACCGAGAAGGCGAGCTTCTGCTTCCACCCGAGCGGCAGCGTGCCGACGAGCGCGCGGCGCGTGTCCGCGAGCCGCAGCGTCTCGAGCATCGCGTCGCCGCGCGCGCGGATCTCGGGGTCGGCGAGGCCGTAGATGCCGCCGTAGAGCGCGATGTTCTCGCGCACCGTGAGGTCGTCGTAGAGCGAGAAGCGCTGGCTCATGTAGCCGATGCGGCGCTTCACCGCCTCGGTCTCGGTGAGGATGTCGTGGCCCGCCACGCGCGCGGTGCCGGCCGTCGGCGCGAGCAGGCCGATGAGCATCTTGATCGCGGTGGTCTTCCCCGCGCCGTTCGCGCCGAGGAAGCCGAACACCTCGCCGGCGCGCACGTCGACGGAGATCGCGTCCACCGCGGTGAACGTCCCGAAGCGGCGCGTCAGCCCGCGCACCTCGATCGCGGGCGTCATGCGGCCGCCTCGTCGCCCATCAGCGCCATGAAGGCGTCCTCGATCCCGGGCGCGATCGGCTGCGCCCACGCCTCCGCGATCCCGCGCGACCGCGCCCACGCGAGCACCTCGTCCACCACCTGCGCCGCCGGGAGCCCCGCACGCCGGTCGCTGTAGTGGAGCACGTCGCCGAACGGGTGCACGCTCGCCGCGTGCGGGAAGGCGCGCAGCGCCTCGATGAGCGCGTACCGTGGCGTCCCGTGCACCGCGAAGAGGTCCCGCGGGAACCGGGCCCCGATCGCCCCGGGCGCGTCGAGCGCGAGGACACGCCCCTTCTGCATCAGCGCCACGCGCTCGCAGCGCGCCGCCTCGTCCATGTACGGCGTCGAGACCACGATGGTGAGCCCGCCACGCCGGAGGTCGTCGAGGAGGTCCCAGAACTCGCGCCGCGAGACCGCATCGACGCCCGTCGTCGGCTCGTCCAGGAAGAGGATCTCCGGCCGGTGCACGAGCGCGCATGAGAGCGCGAGCTTCTGCTTCATCCCGCCCGACAGCGCTCCCGCGCGCCGGTCCCGGAACGGCTCGATCTGCCGGTAGATCGGCGCGATGAGCGCGTACCCCGCCTCGGGCGTCGTGCCGAACACCGACGCGAAGAAGCGCAGGTTCTCCTCCACGCTCAGGTCGGGATAGAGCGAGAAGCGCCCCGGCATGTAGCCCACGCGCGCGCGGATCCCCCACAGGTCGGTCGCGACGTCGCGACCGAGCACCGTCGCGCTCCCGGCGTCGGGCAGGAGGATGGTCGTGAGGATCCGGAAGAGGGTCGTCTTGCCGCCCCCGTCCGGTCCCACGAGGCCAAAGAGCTCGCCGGGCCGCACCGCGAACGACACGTCGTCGAGCGCGACCGTCTCGCCGAAGGTCTTCCGCACCCCGTGCACCTCGACCGGCGCGCCCGCGTTCACGGCGTCGCCCCCGACGCCGTGAACGTCAGGTCCGCCGGCATCCCGATCTTGAGCACGCCGTCGGGGTTCGCCACGCGCACCTTGATCGCGTACACGAGGTCCGTGCGCTCCTCCCGCGTCTGCACCGGCGTCGGCGTGAACTCGCCCTGGCTCGCGATCCACGTCACCGTGCCCGGGAGCGTGCGGAGCGCGTCCGCGCCCTGCGAGATGCGGACCTCGACCACCTGGCCGAGGCGGACCATCGCGAGCTGGCCGCCCGAGACGTAGGCCCGCAACTCGAGCGTGTCGAGCGCCGCCACCTTGAAGAGCGGCTGGCCGGGCGCGACGACCTCGCCGGCCCGCGCGTACGTCGCGAGGACCGTCCCCGTCACCGGGCTGGTCACCGTGCCCCGCGCCAGCCGGTCCCCCGCGAGCGCCACGCGTGCCTCGAGCGCCTCGGCCTCGAGCGCGACGCTGCGTCGCTGGGCCTGCACCGCCTCGAGCTGCGCGCCCACCGTCCGCTTGTCGCGCTCGGCCTGGTCCATCTGCTGCGCCGTCGCGGCCTGCTGCGCGAGCAGTCGTTCGGTGCGCGCGAAGGCGCGGTCCGCGATCTCGCGCTGCGCCTGGAGGACCTCGAGCTGGCGGTCCACCTCGGCGAGTCGCGCCGCGATCGCCGCGCGCTGGGCCGCGGCCTGCCGCCGGTCGAGGGCGAGCGGGGTCGTGTCGATCACCGCCGCGATCGCTCCGGCGGCGACGCGCTCTCCTTCGCGCACCTGGAAGGCCGCGACCGGTCCGCCCGTCTGCGCCGCGACCACGACCTCGACCGCCTCGAAGTTGCCGTAGGCGTCCGCCGCCTCCCCGCCGGCGCAGGCCGCGAGCAGGACCGCACCGAGGACGGCGAGCCGCGCGCCGAGCCGCGCCAGCGGGCCGCGTGGCGGGCGCGTCGGGGGCGCGAGGCGCGCGGGGAGCGGCGAGCGCGCGGCGCGCGGGGAACCCTGGATGGTCATGCGATCGAACGACATCAGCGCACCTCGAGGCCGATGGTGGTGAGGTAGCGGGCGCGCGCCTGCGCGAGCTCCACGCGGTGGGTCGCGCGGGCCAGGCGCGCGGTGTTCAGGTCCGTCTCGCGGTCGACGTACTCCGCCGACGTGATGACCCCTTCGGTGAAGCGGACACGCGCCTCGGCGAGCACGCGCTCCCGGAGCGCGACGATCGCATCGTCCGAGGCCACGACGCGCTCCAGCCGGTCGATCGTCGCCACGTCGGTGAGCGTGGCGCGCCGGAGCCGCTCGGCGAACGCACGCTCCTCGGTCGCGATGATCCCGCGCTGGAGCGCGATCGCCTCGCGCTCCCGCCGCGTCGCGCCCCAGTCGAACGGCGCCCATTCGAGCTGCACGCCCGCCAGCCAGTAGGTGTCGAACTCCCGGGACAGCATGTTGAGCCCCGGCCGCCCATATCCGCTGCGCCCGAACGCGGCCACGCGCGGCCGGTCCTGCGCGCCGACGGTCGCCTCGCGCGCGCGCACGAGCTCGCGGCCGGCGGCGAACTGCGCGTACTCCGGCCGGGCGCGCAGCGAGTCGGCGGCGGTGCGGGCGGCGACGACCGTCGCCTCGAGTGCGGGCGTCGCGAGCACCGCGTCGGGCGCGATCGGGCGCCCCGTGAGGTCGCCGAGCACCGCGAAGGCCACCGCGCGCCCCGCCTCGACCTCGTCCACCGCCTGCCGGCGGCGCAGCAGCTCCGCCTCCACCATCGCCGCCTCGCTGGGGAGTGCCGCGCCCGCCGCCACGCGCTGCGTCGCGACGCGGTGCTGCGCCTCGAGGTCGGCGATCGCATCGGCGAGCACCGCGCGCTGGTCCGCGAGCAGCAGCGCCTGGAAGAAGGCGTCGTTCACCGCCTGCCGCTGCACGAAGAGCGCCGTCTCGAGCCGTGCCTCCGCGTCGGCGAGCTGCGCCCGCTCGGCGTCGCCGCGCGCGGAACGGCTCGGGTCGAGCAGGCGCCAGCGCGCGCCGACGTTCGCGTCGTAGGTGTCCTTGAAGGGCGTGCGCACCCCCGGGGCGTTCACGCTCGTGATGTCGGACTGGTGCTGCGCCTGGCCGGCGAGCACGAAGGAGGGCAGCCGCTCGCTGCGGAGCGTGGCGAGCCGGAGCGCGGACTGCTCGCGCAGCAGGGCCGCCTGCGCGCTCCGCGGGTCGCGCGCGACCGCCGCGCGCTGCAGGGCGTCGAGCCGGAGCGTGTCGGCGGCCTGCTGTGCGGGGAGCGACGGCGCGGCGGCGAGGAGCGCGAGCGCCAGCGATCGGAGGGACGGGATCATGGCCGCAGGGCGTTGAGGATGAACCGCGGGAGCTCGGCGCGGCGCTCGTCGAGGAAGGCCTGCCACTGCGCGCCGTCGAGCTGCAGCAGCGCGACGATCATCGGCCGCGCCGCGAACGGGAAGACGCAGAGGCTCGCCAGGTTCGCGAGGAACTGGCGCGCCGGCATCGCGCGCATGGCGCCGGCGGACGCGCGCCCGGCGAGCTCCTGCTCGAGCCGCGCGAGCGCGCGGGTGAGTTGCGTCGGGTCGCCGCCGGTGGCGATCTGCGTCCCGAGCGCCGCGATGCGCTCGGGATTGAAGTTGAGCTCGCCGAGCACGTACCCGGGGAGGTACGGATGCTCGCGCAGCGTGTCGACGTAGTGGTGCACGACGCGCTCGATCCGCGCCTCGAGCGCGCCCTCGCCCGCGAGGATGCGCAGCACGCCGGGGAAGAGCTTCGCCGCTGCCTCGCGGAAGACCGCGAGGGCGAGCCCGTCCTTGGAGCGGAAGTAGTAGTGGAGGAGCGCCTGGTTCACGCCGGCCTCCTCGGCGATCTCCTGCATCCGCGCGCCGGCCGAGCCACGGCGGACGAAGACGCGGCGGGCCGCGTCGAGGATGCGGGCCTCCGTGGCACCGTC
>CAZPJF010000179.1:0-7308 GCA_964586095.1 uncultured Gemmatimonas sp.
GCTTCTTGGGATTCCCGAAGTTGAGGCAGTTGGTGATCGCCTTGGGCGTGGCGCCGGTGCAGGCCACGTTGCGGGCGGCCTCGGCCACCGCGATGCGCCCGCCCACGCGCGGGTCGAGGAAGACGTAGCGGCCGTTGCAGTCCGTCTTGACGGCCAGCGCCTTCCGGGTGCCGCGGATGCGGATCACGGCGGCGTCGGCGTGGCCGGGGCCCGCGACCGTGCTCGTCCGCACGGTCGAGTCGTACTGCCGGTGGATCCAGTGCTTGCTCGCGATGGTCGGCGCCTGCAGGAGGCGCTCGAGCGTCCACGCGGGGTCGGCCTCGCTCGCGAGCGGGGCGATCGCGTGCACGTCGCGCGCGCGGCGCGCCACGGCCTCGGCGCTCTCCTTCGCCTCGGGGTGGTAGACCGGGCAGTCCGTGACCAGCCGCGTCCCGGGGAACTCGGCGACCACGTGGTCCCCCTCGGTCACGCGGTAGACCGGCTCCGCGATCACCTCGCCGATCACCTCGGCCACGAGGTCCCACTTGTTGAGGATCCGCTTCACGTCGGCCTCGTGGCCGCGCCTGGCGACGACGAGCATCCGCTCCTGGGACTCCGAGAGCAGGATCTCGTAGGGCGTCATGCCCTCCTCGCGCACCGGCACCTTGCGGGTGTCGATGGTCACGCCGACGTCGCCGCGCTCGGCCATCTCGGCGCTGGAGCTCGTGAGGCCCGCGGCCCCCATGTCCTGGATGGCGACGATGTGGCCCGAGCGGATGAGCTCGAGCGACGCCTCGAGCAGCAGCTTCTCGGTGAACGGGTCGCCCACCTGCACGCGCGGGCGCTTGGCCTCGTTCTCCTCCGAGAGGTCCTCGGAGGCGAACGACGCGCCGTGGATGCCGTCGCGCCCGGTGCGCGCGCCGACCGCGATGACCGGATTGCCGACGCCCTCGGCCTTGGCGCGGATGAGCTCCTCCTCCTTGAGGAGGCCGACGCACATCGCGTTCACGAGCGGGTTCCCCTCGTACGCGGCGTCGAACATCACGTCGCCGGCCACCGTGGGGATGCCGACGCAGTTGCCGTAGTCGCCGATGCCCTTCACGACGCCGGCCACGAGGTAGCGGACGCGCGGCGTCTCGAGCGAGCCGAACCGGAGCGAGTTCAGCATCGCGATCGGGCGCGCGCCCATGGTGAACACGTCGCGCAGGATGCCGCCGACGCCGGTCGCCGCGCCCTGGTACGGCTCGACCGCCGAGGGGTGGTTGTGCGACTCGATCTTGAACGCGACCGCGAGCCCGTCGCCGATGCTGATGACGCCGGCGTTCTCGCCGGGGCCCTGGAGCACCCAGGGGGCCTGCGTCGGGAGGGTCTTCAGCACCGGGCGCGAGTGCTTGTACGAGCAGTGCTCGCTCCACAGCGCGCTGATGATGCCCAGCTCCGTGAAGGTCGGCGTGCGGCCGACCATCCGCGCGAGGCGGTCGTACTCGTCCATCGTGAGCCCGTGCTCGGCGACGAGCGCGGGCGTGATGGCCGGGTCGCCCGGGCGCGGCGTGGCGCGGGTCGCTCCTGCGGCTCCGGTGGTCACTTGCTGCGCAGTCCCTTGAAGAGGTCGCGGATGAAGGCCCCGGTGGCGCTCTCGCTCGTGCGGCCGATCAGGTCGATCTCCCCGGCGTCGAGCCACATCCCGCGGCACGACGGGCAGACGTCGACCTTCACCGCGGCGAAGGGCGTCTCCTGGAGGTCGGCGCCGCACTTGGGGCACTTCATGTAGTGCGCCTTCCGCTCCGCCGCCTGGCGCTCGGCATCGAGCTTGGCGCGCTGGGCCTTGATCAGCTCGGCGTCCTGGAGGAGGAAGTACTCGTCTTCGTTCTTGGAGGGCTTGTCGGTCGACATGGACGATGCGGGCTGGAGGATGGAGGGGGGAGGCGGCTACGCCTTCACGGCCCCGAGCAGCGACTGGAAGAGCACGAGGCCGTCGGTCGAGCCGAGCAGCGGCTCGAGCGCGCGCTCGGGGTGGGGCATCATGCCCACGACGGTGCCCGCCTCGTTGGCGACGCCGGCGATGTTGTGCAGCGAGCCGTTCGGGTTCGCGGCCGCGGTGGGCTCGCCCGCGGCGTCGACGTAGCGGAAGACCACGCGCCCCTCGCCCTCGAGGCGCGCGAGGGTCTCGGGGTCGGCCACGTAGCGGCCGTCGCCGTGCGCGATGGGCATGGTGAGGCGCGCGCCCCGCGTCGCGGCGCCGGTGAACACGGTCGCGGTGCTCTCGACGCGGAGCGTCACGGGCATCGAGCGGAACTGGAGGCTCGCGTTGCGCAGCAGGGCCCCCGGGAGCAGGCCGGCCTCGACGGCGATCTGGAAGCCGTTGCAGATGCCGATCACGGGGCCGCCGCGCTTCGCGTGGGCCACCACCTCCTGCATGATCGGCGAGAAGCGCGCGATGGCGCCGGAGCGCAGGTAGTCGCCGTAGCTGAAGCCGCCGGGGAGGATGATGACGTCGGCGCCCTGCAGGTCGTGGTCCTTGTGCCAGAGCATCACGGCCCGCTCGTGCAGCCGCTCGACGATCGCGAGGAGCGCGTCCTCGTCGCAGTTGGACCCGGGGAACGAGACGACGCCGACCTTCATGCGGCGGCCAGCGCGGTCACGGCCGCGACCTCGAAGTCCTCGGTCACGGGGTTGGCGAGGAGCCGCGCGCACATCTCGCGCACCGAGGCCTCCGCGTGGCCGGCGTCGGTGGCGCTCGTCTCGATGACGAGGTGGCGCCCCACGTGCACGTCGGCGACGCCGTGGAAGCCGAGGGTGTGGAGGGCATCGGCGACCGCCTTGCCCTGCGGATCGAGGAGTCCCTTGCGCGGGACGATGTGGACGGAGACGCGGAACCGCTTCACGGGCGGGCACCCTCAGGTGTGTCGGCAGGGGGATCGTCCTCGTCGGACTCGCCCGCGGGCGCGTCCTCGAAGGGCGGGGGGAGTTCGAACACGTTGCGCAGGATCGCGAGCACGATCCCGGTCACCATGTACACGACGCCGACGGGGAAGAAGAACTCCCGCGGCAGCAGGAAGAGCGCGACGACGGCCGAGAACAGCACGATGATGCCGAGCGTCCCGTGCAGCGTCCGGAAGGTGAACTTGGGCCAGGCGGGGTACGGCACGTCGGAGATCATCAGGAAGCTCAGGGTGACCATCAGGAACCGCATGATGGTCTCCCACGGCCAGCCGCTGAAGAACTCGTTGTAGAGCGGGGTCTGGCTGAACCAGTAGTAGGTGGCGAGCGTGCCGCCGGCGGCCGGGCTCGGCAGCCCCTTGAAGTACGCCGCCTTCTTCGCCTCGCCGGCCGACTCGATGTTGAAGCGCGCGAGCCGCATCACGGCGCAGGCGCTGAACAGGAACACGAGGATCCAGTCCCAGCCGGTGTGCCGCAGCACCGCGAAGTACATCATGAGCGCCGGGGCGAGCCCGAACGAGATCGCGTCGACCAGCGAGTCGAGCTCCTCCCCGAACGCGCTCCCGGTGTTCGTCGCCCGGGCGATGCGCCCGTCGATCGCGTCGCAGAAGGCGCCGATCACGATGTACCACCCCGCCTGCACGTGCTGCCCGCGCGACGCCGAGACGATCGCGAAGATCCCGAAGAACAGGTTCGCCAGCGTGAAGCCGTTGGGGAGCATCACGAGCGAGGGACGCGGGAAGCGGCGGCGGCGCGCGGTCATGGCAGCTCCGCCAGCACCGTCGTGCCCGCGACCGGCTTCTCGCCGAGCCGCACCTTCACCGTGCTGCCCACCGGCACGAAGACGTCGACGCGCGACCCGAACCGGATGAGCCCCATCCGCTCGCCCTGGACCGCGTCGTCCCCCTCGCGGCTGTAGGTGACGATCCGCCGCGCGATGAGCCCGGCGATCTGCCGGAAGAGCACCCGCCCCCGCGCCGTCTGCACGCCCACCGAGCTCTGCTCGTTCTCGAGCGACGCCTTGTCCGCCGCCGCGTTCAGGAACTTGCCCGGGTTGTAGTGCACGTAGGCGACATTGCCCGAGACCGGGTACCGGTTCACGTGCACGTTGAAGACGTTCATGAAGACCGAGATCCGGATGGCGCGGCCCTGCAGGAACGCCGGCTCGTCGACCTCGCGGATGTCGATGACCTTGCCGTCCGCGGGGGAGATGACCACGCGGTCGCCGCGCGGCCCGGTGCGCTCGGGGTCGCGGAAGAAGTACGCCACCCAGAGCACGAGCAGCGTGAGCACGAAGGCCAGCAGCCAGAGCGGCCAGGAGCGCCTGGCGAGCGCGCCGGCGTACGCGGCGGCGGCCATCGCCAGGGCGATGAGGATGAAGGGGATCCCTTCGCGGGCGAAGTTCACGGGAGGCGCGTCAGGTCGAGGGGGGCGCCGGTGAGGCGCTCGAAGGCCTCGAGGTAGCGGGCGCTCGTCGCGGCCACGACCTCGGGCGGCAGAGTGGGGGGCGGCGCGTTGCCGTCCCAGCGGCCGGCGCGGCGCTCGCCGTCGAGCCAGTCGCGCAGGGGCTGCTTGTCGAAGCTGGGCTGGCCGCGGCCCGGCTCGTACCGGTCCGCCGGCCAGAAGCGCGACGAGTCGGGCGTCATCACCTCGTCGATGAGGAGCACGCGGCCGTCGGCGTCGCGCCCGAACTCGAACTTGGTGTCGGCGATGAGGATGCCGCGTTCGGCGGCGAGGGCGCCGCCCCGGGTGTAGACGAGCCGGGCGAGCCGCTCGAGCGTCGTGGCGGCCTCGGCACCCACGATCTCGCGCATCCGCGCGATCGTGATGTTCTCGTCATGGCCCGTCTCGGCCTTCGTCGCCGGGCTGAAGATCGGCGGGTCGAGGCGGTCGCTCTCGCGGAGGCCCGGCGCGAGGCGCTCGCCGGCGAGCGTCCCGCCCGCCTGGTACTCCTTCCACGCCGAGCCCGCGAGGTAGCCGCGCACGACGCACTCCACCGGGAAGACCTCGGTGCGGCGGCAGAGCATCGCGCGGCCGGCGAGTTCGTCGCGGTGCATCGCCACCGCCGGCACCGCGGCGACGATGTCATCGACCTCGCAGGAGATCAGGTGGTTCTCGACCTCCCCGGCGAACCGGCCCAGCCACCACGCCGTGACCTGCGTGAGGACCGCCCCCTTGTACGGCACGAGTTCGCGCATCACCACGTCGAAGGCGCTCACGCGGTCGCTCGCCACGAGGAGCAGGCGCGCCTCGTCCACCACGTACACGTCGCGCACCTTGCCGCGCCGCAGGAGCTCGAGCGGGAGCCGCGTCCGCCCCACGAGCATGGGGCTCATACGCGCACCTCCTCGCGCTCCGGGCCGCGCTCGCCCGCCGCCACGAGCACCGGGTCGATGACCTCCCCGAGGAAGTCGTCGACCTGGTGCGCCGCCCGGCCGATGAAGCGCGCCGGGTCGAGCGAGGCGCGCAGGTCGTCGGCCCGCACCGGCCATGCGGGGTCGGCCGCGAGGCGGTCGAGCATGTCGTTGGGCCGCCCCTCGTCCTTCATCGCGCGCGCCGCCGCGATCGCGTGACCGCGGATCACCTCGTGCGCGTCCTGCCGACCCATCCCCGCCTGCACCGCGCGCACGATGAGCGACTCGGTCGCCATGAACGGCAGCTCCTCGTGGATGCGCTGGCGGATGCGCGCCGGGTGCACCTCGAGCCCGCTCGCGACGTTCTCCATGAGGATCAGGATCGCGTCGGTCGCGAGGAAGGCCTCCGGGATCACGATCCGCCGGATGGCCGAGTCGTCGAGCGTGCGCTCGAAGTACTGCACGGCGTGCGTCTGGTTGGCGGTCCCCGCCACCTGCTGCACGAAGCGCGCGAGGGAGTTGATGCGCTCCGAGCGCATCGGGTTCCGCTTGTAGGCCATCGCCGAGGACCCGATCTGGTCCTTCTCGAACGGTTCCTCGATCTCGCCGAAGCTCTGCAGGAGCCGCATGTCGCTAGCGAACTTGGCCGCACTCGTCGCCACGCCCGCCACGACGTCGAGCACGTGCGCGTCGAGCTTGCGCGAGTACGTCTGGCCGCTCACCGGGATCGAACCCGGGAACCCCATCGTGCGGCACACGTGGGCGTCCAGCGCCCGCACCTTCGCGTGGTCGCCGCCCAGCAGCTCGAGGAAGCTCGCCTGCGTGCCCGTGGTCCCCTTCACGCCGCGGAGCGGGAGCGTGGCGAGGCGGTGGTCGAGGTCCGCGAGGTCGAGGACGAGGTCCTGCATCCAGAGCGTCGCCCGCTTGCCGACGGTGGTGAGCTGCGCCGACTGGAGGTGCGTGTAGCCGAGGGTCGGCTCGGCGCGCCAGTGCCGCGCGAACGCCGCGAGCGTGCGCAGGATCGCGACCACGCGACCGCGCAGGAGCTCGAGCCCGCGCCGCATCTGGATGAGGTCGCCGTTGTCGGTGACGAAGCAGCTCGTCGCGCCGAGGTGGATCACGCCCTTCGCCGCCGGCGCGACATCGCCGAACGCGTGCACGTGCGCCATCACGTCGTGCCGGAAGCGCTTCTCGTACGCCGCCACCGCCGCGAAGTCGATGTCGTCGAGGTGCGCGCGCATCTCGGCCAGCGCCGCCTCGGGGATGTCGACGCCGAGCGCGCGTTCACCCTCCGCGAGCGCGAGCCAGAGGCGGCGCCAGAGTCCGTGCCGCGTCTGCGGGCTCCAGAGCTCGAGCATCGCCCGCGAGGCATAGCGCTCGGCGAGCGGGGAACGGTACTGCGTCGGGAGCGGCCCGGGCGTCATGAGATGCGGAAGTCGGTGGAGTAGACGGTGCCGCCGCGCTCGAAGAACATGCGGATCGGGCCGCGGCCGCTGTAGTACTCGAGGACGCGCGCGGCCTGCTGCGCGTCGGTGACCGGCGTGCGGTTCACCTGGATGATCACGTCGCCGGGCTGGATGCCGAGCGCCTGCTGCACCCGGTCGGTGACCTTGTAGACCACCGCGCCGCGGTCGCTGCGCACGCCGCGCTCGGCGCGGATCGCGGGGGTGAGCGAGACCAGCTCGAGCTCGCGCATCACCGCGACCTTCTCGGCCCCCACCTCCGGCAGGTCCTTGACCCGCACGTCGATCCGCTGCTCGCGGCTGCCGCGCCGCACCTGCAGCGGCGCGACCTCGCCCACCCGGAGGTCCAGGAGCTCGGCCTCCCAGTCGTAGGCGTTCCGGATCTGGCGGTCGCGCGAGCGCACGATCACGTCACCCGTGCGCAGCCCGGCCTCGGCGGCGGGGCTGCCGGGCACCACCTGCTCGATCGTGGCCCCCGCGTTCAGGTTGCCCCGCGCGGCGGTCGCGCCCGTCTGCTGCAGCTTCACGCCGATCCAGGGCCGGCACACGCTGCCGTGCGCGAGGAGGTCCTC